>NZ_CAUUGJ010000027.1:0-24072 GCF_963544685.1 uncultured Fretibacterium sp.
TCAGGAGACGCAGCAGGAAGGACAGGGCCTCCTCCACGTCCTGAAGCTCCAGAAGGGCCTGGCGCTCCTCCAGCTTCACGGATATGTGCGAGCCGATCAGATTGATGAGCTGCCCCAGATCGTTCAGCTCCGCAATGGAGGCCATCACCTCGCTCGGGATGCGGGGCTGCAGGGTGTTGTAGCGCTCGAAGCTGCCGAGGACGCGCCGCCTCCAGGGCTCCAGATTTGCCGATTCCGCCTGAATCCAGGGCATAGGGACCACGTGCGCCGTCAGGATGTCCTTGTCCAGCCGGTATTCCCGAACCCTCATCCGGGCTATGCCCTCGACCAGGACCTTGGTCGTCCCGTCCGGGACGCGCACCACCTGAAGGACGTTGCAGAGGGTCCCCACCTTGTAAAGGTCGCCGATCTCCGGGTCCTCGGTCCCGTTGTCCGTCTGGGCCGCCACGAAGACCTTCTTGTCCTGGAGAAGGGCGGATTCCATAGCCCGTATGGATCGGGGACGCCCCACGAAGAGGGGTATGATGATCCCCGGAAAGAGGACCATGTCCCGGACGGGAAGAACGGGACAGATCCCCTCCTCCGGGGTCTCCGGATCCTGGGAGGCTACCACCGCGATCTTCGTCGCCACCTCAGGCAACCTCCCTGGCCTCTCGGAACAGGCTTTCGAGGGGGATTTTCCGGTCGACGAAATCCGCCGTGATCGAGAGAGCGCTCACCTTTCCCTCCATCGAGGGCAACTCGTAGAGCACGTCCAGCATCAGGTTCTCCATGATGGAACGCAGCCCGCGGGCCCCCGTCTTCTTCTTGACGGCAAGCTGGGCGATCCGGGCAAGGGCCTCGGGAGTGAATTCCAGGCGCACGCCCTCCATGGACAGGATCTTCTGATACTGCTTCACCAGGGCGTTGCGGGGCTCCTGCAGGATGCGGATGAAGGCCGCCTCGTCGAGCTCCTCCAAGGCCACCAGGACGGGAATGCGCCCGACCAGCTCCGGGATGAAGCCGAAGGCCATGAGATCCTCGGGCTGAATCTTGCGCACGATGTCGTAGCGCTTCTCCGAGGTACGCACGGACAGCTCGCCCCCGAAGCCCAGGGAACGCTGAAGCTCGCGCCGCGCCACGATGTTCTCGATCCCCTCGAAGGCCCCTCCGCAGATGAAGAGGATGTTCTCCGTGTTCATCTGGATGAAGTCCTGATGAGGGTGCTTGCGTCCGCCCTTCGGCGGGATGTTGGCGACGGTCCCCTCGAGGATCTTGAGCAGGGCCTGCTGGACCCCCTCCCCGGAGACGTCCCGCGTGATGGACGCGGACTCCGACTTGCGCGCGATCTTGTCGATCTCGTCCAGATAGATGATGCCCCTCTCCGCGGAGGGCAGGTCGTAATCCGCCGCCTGGAGGAGGCGCACCAGGATGTTCTCGACGTCCTCCCCCACGTACCCGGCCTCGGTCAGGGTCGTCGCGTCCGCGATCGCGAAGGGGACGTTGAGTTTTCGCGCCAGGGTCTGGGCAATCAGGGTCTTTCCGGACCCCGTCGGCCCCAGCAGCAGGACGTTGCTCTTCTGGAGATCGATCTCTCCGCTGCGCAGCTCGATATTGTTCCGCACCCTTTGATAATGGCTGTAGACGGCCACGGAGACCACCCTCTTGGCCAGGGACTGCCCCACGACAAACTGGTCCAGAAACTCCTTCAGCTCACGGGGCTTCACCGGAAAAAGCGCCGACGGCGCCTCCTTCGTCTCCTCGTCCCGGACCGGGGACCGGTCCTTTTCCTCATGCGGCACCTCCCCTTTTTCGTTCTCGAGGAGAATGTTGCAGAGCTCCACGCACTCGTTGCAGATCCAGGCTCCATGACCGGCGATCAGGCGATAGACCTCGCCCTGGGACTTCCCGCAGAACGAGCAGTGGATATCCTTCTGTTCAAATCCGTTATCCTTCTTCCTGTCCAAAGTGAAACGACCTCCAGAAAACGCATTAAGGGGACAGCAGAGTCCATCCCCTTAAAACGCCTTATATTCAGGGTTTAGAGCCGGCAGGGGTTACCGCGTATCGATGATGCGGTCGATCAGACCGTACTGCAGGGCCTCCTCCGCCGTCATGAAGTTGTCCCGTTCCGTGTCCCGTGCGACGTCCTCGATGTCCCGGCCCGTCTGGGCGGCCAGGATGCGGTTCAGACGTTCCCGCGTCTTCAGGATATTGCGCGCATGGATCTCGATATCGGTGGCCTGTCCACGGGTCCCGCCGGAGGGCTGATGGATCATGATCTCCGCGTTCGGCAGCGCCAGGCGCTTCCCCTTGGCCCCGCTGGACAGAAGCACCGCCGCCATGCTCGCCGCCAGCCCCACGCAGATCGTCGAGACCGGGCTCTTGATGTACCGCATCGTATCGTAAATGGCCAGACCGGCGGTCACGGAGCCCCCGGGGCTGTTGATGTAGAGATGGATATCCTTCTCGGGGTCCTCGCTCTCCAGAAAGAGCAGCTGCGCGATGATGGAGTTCGCGACCCCGTCCTCCACCTCCGTCCCCAGAAAGACGATGCGATCCTTGAGGAGCCGGCTGTAGATGTCGTAGCTCCGCTCTCCCCGCCCCGTCTGTTCGATGACGTAAGGAATGTAGTAGGACATGAGGACCTCTATCGCTCTCCGTCCGCCGAGGGCGTTTCCGCCTGGGGAACCGACAGCTCGTCCACGTCCCGGACCTTGACGAGGGTCATGAGGAGATCCGTAATCTTGGAGTAGCGAAGGTCGTCCACGACTCCGGCCAAGAATTTCCGGTCCTTGTGCAGCAGGCCCAGCAGCCTGTTGCGCTCGATGCCGTAGACCGCCGCACGGCGGTCCACCTCCGCCTCGAGGTCGTCCTTGGAGACCTCCACTTCGTATTTTCTGCCAATGGCGTCCAGAACAAGCATATTCCGGACCATCTCGACGGCCCGGGAACGGATGATCCCCTCGTAGCGGGCTTCGTCCTCCCCTTCCTTCAGGTTGAGGAGCTCCTTCATCCCCATGTTGAAACGCCGCCTCGCCTCCTCGTCGTCCTTTTTCTTCAGAAGCTCGATCTGGCGCTCCACCAGGCTTTCGGGGACATCCACCGTAGACCGCTTCGAGACCTCGTCCACGGCGCGACCAGCGGCATGGGCCTCGTTCTCACGCTTCATCCGGGCAAGGAGGTCGTCTCCGATCTTCCGGCGGAAGGACTCCTCCGTCGCGATCTCCGTATCCTCTCCGAACAGGCTCTTGAAGAACGCGGCGTCGAGATCCGGAAGGATACGGGTATTGACGGTCTCGAGGGTCATCGTATAATGCACGCGCTTGCCCGCCACCGTGCTGTCCCGGTAATCGGGCTCGACGTCGAACTCCGTCTCCACGGTGTCGCCGGCGCTCCTGCCAATCAGCGCAGAACGGACCTCACTACGGACGACTTCGTCGGAGAGGTCGATATCGCTCTTCTGGGGCTCGCTCTCCCCCGAGGACGCATCCTCCAGAATGCGGGTGACGAAGTTCACGACGACGACATCCTCCTTTTCGGCCGGTCGTTCGACCGGCTCCAGGCGGGAATGCCGTTTGCGGATATCGAGGATCAGTGCGTCCACCATGTCGTCCGTCACATGGGAGTTCAGGCGTTCGACTTCTATCTCCTCCAGGACGGGCAACTCCGTCTCCGGCATGACCTCCAAGGTGAGCTCACAGGTCACGGGTTCCCCCTCATGGATGTCGTCGATATGGATGGACGGGTCGGAGATCGTCTCAAGGTCGTAGTCCTCGACGACCTGCTGCAGGGCTGCGGGGAGGATCTTCTCCAGAGCTTCATTGTAGAGGGCCTGGCGTCCGACGCGCATCTCTATCACCCTGCGCGGTGCGTGCCCCTTACGGAACCCGGGGATGTTCGTGCTCCGGGAGATCTCGCCCAGCGCCTCGGCAAGCCCCTTGGAAAATTCGGCTGCCTCGAACTCGACCTTGACCCTGACGATATTCTTTTCCTGCCCCAGCAACTCCGTCTTCATCTCTCAAACTCCTTTCGAGCTTTCAAACGCGCGTATTATACCATTTAACCCATTTGAACGGGTATTTGAAATGGCCAAGCGGCACGCTTTCGACCGGTCTCGAATCCGTCTTTTGAGGGGCCGCGCTTCCAGGAGCTCTGTGCTAGAATGGGTGCGCCGCAATTTCAAAGAAGTTCACGATCGTTCAGGTTCCGTGAAGTTTCGATTCACGGACCTCTGGAATTTTCAATCGGAGCCTTTAAGGAGGAGACAGATCATGCCTATGCAGATAGGATTGGACGAATTGCTTTCCATGCTGCTGGCCCGCGTGGACGGGCTCGCCATGGATTCGGAAAACCAGAAGAGCCGTTTCAACATCATGTTTCGGATCCTCTACAGGAAAGGCCTCTTTTCCGAGGCGGACGTCCTCGATGCGGTTCGTGAGGAGCACCGTATCCTAAAGGAGCTCGGGATGCTGGAGAAGATGCCCGAGGAGGAGGCCATCCGGTCCGCGGCCGATGCCCTGATGCTCTGGATCAAGGGGGATACGGCGGCCATCCGCAAGTCCCTGGAGGAATACGACAAACGCCTTCAGGAGGCCATGAGCAAACAGCAGAAGCCGAAGATCGACGTCGCCTCCGCGGCGGTCCTGAATCAGCTGGACCGCATGGGAGGGGGCCCTCAGGGTGGAAAAAAGCTCATCCTCTAAAATTTCGTCCTCCCCTGGACACCCGCCGCGTCAATGTCCCATCCTCTTCTCACGGTGATACGGTTATGGAACCGGACGGCAGGCCACGGACTATTCGTGGCCTTGCTTGATGTCTTTTTCCTTTCCCTCGCCGTCTATCTCGGATACGCCATACGCCTCAGCCTCTTCATCCCGGAGCTGTACCTCTCCGACTGCCTCCGCGCCGCCCTGGCGTTCTCGGCGTCCGGCGCGGCCGTGTTCGGCCTGGGAGGGCAGTACAGGATCCTGTGGACTCAGGCGGGGTTCGAGGACTATCTCCGCTTCGCAAAACTCTACGTCCTGGCGGCCCTCCTCTTCTTCTCCGCGAATTTCGTCTGGCACTTCGTCCTGCTTCCCAGGACCACGCTCGCAATTCTGCTCTTCTCGGGATTTATCTTCTGCAGCGGGCTCCGGGCCTCCTGGCGACTGGTTCACGAGCCGTCCCCCGCCCAGTCCTCCCGGCAGAGGACCCTCATCGTGGGGGCCGGCGAGGCCGGCATCCTGCTGGCGCGGGACCTGCTCCGAAATTCCGGGGACCTCCTTCCGGTGGCCTTCGTGGACGACGATCCCCAGAAGATCGGCAAAAGGATCGCCGGGCTCGACGTCGTCGGAGACACGGAGCGCCTGACGGAGATCATAGGAGAACAGGACATCGGGGTCGTCCTGATAGCCATCCCCTCCGCGCTCGGAAGGAAGATTCGTTCCCTCTACGACCGCCTGGCCCCACTGGGGGTCGAGGTCCGCATCCTTCCCAGCCTACGGGAGCTGGCGGGGGGATACATCTCCGTCAATCGGCTCCGCAGCGTCAAGCTGGAGGACCTTCTGGGGAGAGACCCCGTGACGATCGACCTGCAGGCGATCTCCGGCTATCTCCGGGGCCGCAGCGTCCTCGTGACGGGGGCGGGCGGTTCCATCGGCAGCGAAATCGTGCGGCAGGTCATTCGAAACGAGCCCAGGGAGCTCCTTCTCCTGGGACACGGCGAGCAGTCGATCTACCTTTTGATGGAGGCGCTGCAGCGGGAGGGGCTTGGCGTTCCGCTGCACCCGATCATCGCGGATGTGGCCGACGAGACGGCGGTCGAGGATCTGTTCCGGCGCTGGAGGCCTCAGGTGGTCTTTCACGCCGCGGCGCACAAGCACGTCCCGCTCATGGAGTCCTGTCCGCGGGAGGCGCTGCGGGTCAACGCGCTGGGGACCCGCACCGTCGCGCGGGCCGCGGGCCGCGGGGGCGTGGAGCGCATGGTCCTGATCTCCACGGATAAGGCGGTCAACCCATCGAGCGTCATGGGGGCCACGAAACGACTGGCGGAGAAAATCCTGGAGCAGGAGCAGCGGAACTACCCCTCCACCGCCTTCATGGCCGTAAGGTTCGGGAACGTCCTGGGCAGCCGGGGGAGCGTCATCCCGAAGTTCGAGCTTCAGATCGCATCAGGGGGACCCGTCACCGTCACGGCCCCGCGGATGAAGCGCTATTTCATGCTGATTCCGGAGGCCGTGAGCCTGGTCATACAGGCCGGGGCCATGGGCAAGGGAGGGGAGCTCTTCGTCCTGGACATGGGGGAGCCCGTCGTCATCACCGAGATGGCCGAGCTTCTGATCCGCCTTCATGGATACGAGCCCTATCGGGATATCCCGATCGTCTTCACCGGAATAAGGCCCGGCGAAAAACTCGAGGAAGAGCTTTTTTACGAGCCATCCTCCGTGCATCCCACGTCGCACCCCAAGGTGTTTACGGCTCATCTGAGGGCCTCACAGAACTCCGAGGCGGAGCTGAACGATCGGCTGGAGCGCAGCATGGCCCACCCGGAGCTTGCGCTTTCCCTTCTGTGCGGGATGGTGCCGGAGTATGCTCCGCGATCAGGCGTCGTTTCGCCTCACGGGTCATCCTCTTGATCCGGCACTCGCGGCTCATCGCCTCCTCGCGGCTCGGGCACTCCTCGCAATAGGCCAGGACCACGGGACGCCGGGAACGCGTATACCGGGCCCCGGTTCCCGCATTGTGTCTGCTCAGGCGTTTTTCCGGATCGGTCGTCCATCCCGTGTAGAGCGATCCGTCGCGACAGCGGACGATGTAGACGTAGAAGGGCAAAGGATTCCGCCTCAGATCTTCCTGGTCATAACCGGAGCGCCGTTCGCAGAAAATACCCACTCCAGGCCGCCGTGGTCCATAAGATGGGTCAGGAGGATGTTCAACCCGATGAGGATCAGCAGCACGCCGCCGATCAGCTCCACGCGCCTGCCGAAGCGGCATCCGACAAAGCGCCCGATGCAGACGCCCAGGACGCAGGTCAGGGCCGTAAAAACCCCTGCCAGCAGGGCCAGATCGAGGACGGGCTTTTTCACGAGGGCAAAGCCCGCCCCCACGACGAAGGCGTCGATCGACGTGGCCAGGGCCAGGGAGAACAGGGCCCTCGGAGAGGCTGTCGCGTCCCCCTCGCAAGGATTCGAGGGCCCCAGAGCGCTGCGGATCATGCCCCCTCCCACGAAGGCCAGGAGCCCGAAGGCCAGCCAGTGGTCGAGCGCGGCCATCAGCCCCGCGGACCACTCCCCCGCCGCCCATCCGCCCAGGGGCATGAGGAACTGAAACAGGCCGCAGGCCCCTCCCATCCGAAGGGACGCCCTTCCGAACCGCCCCGGAATGCAGGCCCCCATGCAGACGGAGACGGCAAATGCGTCCATGGCCAGGGAAAATCCCGATACGGCCGACTCCCAATCCAATCCATCCTCGCCGCCTTCCTGAAAAGACAAAAAAGAACGGAGCGTCGGAGGAAAGATCGTGTCCGACGCCCCGGATTCGGCCTCAAGTGAAAACCCAGCCCTCATTCCATCAGGATTTTGCTTCCGCCGATGAGATACTCCATCCCCGACCAGACCGTCAGCGCCATGGCGATCCACATCAGGACCATGCCGCCCGGTATCTTCAGGATCAGCATCGTGAGGGCGACGATCTGAAAGACCGTCTTGATCTTCCCCCCCCGGGACGCCGCAATGACGACGCCCTCCGCCGCGGCGACGAGACGCAGTCCCGTGACGACGAACTCCCGGGTGATGATGACCAGCACGATCCAGGCGGGGATACGGTGCAGCTCCACCAGCGCGATCATGGCCGCTATGACCAGCACCTTGTCGGCAAGGGGGTCGATGAACTTCCCCAGGGTCGTCACCAGACGATGCCTGCGCGCAATGTAGCCGTCGAAGGAATCCGTCAGGGCCGCAACCACGAAAACGGCGCCGGCAAGGATATCCCCCCAGGCCGGAGGGTCCTCCATCAAAAAGCCCGGAAGCGGAACCGTTCCACCGATGCGCACCGATAGAAACAACAACACGATGGGAGCCAGAAAAACACGCACCAGGCTGAGCGTGTTGGGCAGGTTCAGGGCCTTTGCACTCAAATCGGATCACACCTCCAAAACTCGCCGCCCCGTATCGCTTCATACGAGGACGCAGCGCCGCAGGATGAGCATTTTCATAGTTTAAGATGATCGTTGCCCAATTGTCAATTCTCCAGGGGAGCCTGTGGGTCAAAACAGCGTTCTTTGCGATTTCGTAAACTCCGTCCAAAACTTACGGGCCGGAGCCGTCAGAACCAGTTTGGGAAGCTCCTCGAACGGGACGAACCTCCACCCGTCGTCCTCATTCCCCGCCAGCTCAGGCGAAGCGGAGACCTCGGCGGCCACAACCCAGGCCCTCACCCGGTGAGTCGTAAAGGAGAAGTCGACCTGTCCGACATCCCGGCGCGAGGTGCAGGAAAAACGCCAGGGCCGTGCCCATTCCCGAAAATCGGAATCGAAGTCCTCGCTATCCCGCTCGAACCAGGGCAGCTCCCACATGGAAGCCCAAAGCCCCCGATCGGGACGGCGGCGCATCAGGCAGGCCCCTTCGCGGAAGCCCACCAGACCCCAGGCATCGATCCTGCGAATCTCGGCACGCGGCCTGGGAAGCGGCCGGCCCATGGAGGTGCCCTGCCTCAACGAAAGGCAATGCGCCTCCATGGGGCACACCGGGCAATCCGCGGCATGGGGCATACAGACAGTCGCCCCCAGGTCCATCAGCCCCTGATTCAGGTCCCTGGCGCGGCCCGCAGGGAGCATGCGGGCAACGACCTCCGAGACGCGCCTCCTGAGCGCTCCGCTCCCCGCGGGAAGGGGGATGTCGCACAGGCGTGCGACCACGCGCTCGGCATTTCCGTCCACCGCCGGGACGGGAAGATTATAGGCCACGCTCGCGACGGCCCCGGCGGTGTAGGGCCCAATCCCCGGATAGGAGCGCAGCCGTCCCACATCGGAAGGAGGGAGATGGAGCCCCTCCTTCACCATCGCCCTTGCTGCGTTCAGCAGGTTGCGGCAGCGGGAATAATAGCCGAGCCCCTCCCAGAGCTTGAGGACCTCCGATTCGTTCGCGCCTGCCAGGGACGCGAGATCCGGATAAGCCGCCATCCACCGCTCGAAGTAGGGCAGAACCGTCTCGACCTGGGTCTGCTGGAGCATGAACTCCGAGACCAGCACCTTATAGGGATCGTAATCCTCGCGCCAGGGCAGCCTGCGGGCGTGGACCGAAAACCAATCCGACAACAGTCGGCCGCAGAGCGCCTCCCGTTCATCCGGATGGAAACAGTCCGCTGGCGCTCGGGGGAAAGCACGCCTTTCCCTCGAGGACCCCCTGCGGGTCACCGAACGTATTTCCAGGTATCCCCGTCCAGGGGACGGGGAGGTTTTCCGGTCGCGATGCGAAGCTCCCGATCCGTGATCTTTATAGTGCGGAGGACGAGGGGAACTCCCAGCTTGTCGAAATCCGCCGGAGGGTTGATCTCCTGTATCTTACTCCGAATGGCCTGAGTCTGTTCGTCGTTGTTGATCTGAACCTCCGGGTTCGCCAGCCAGATCTGTCTGCCGCCTCGCAATTCGAGGCCCGTCGTAATTTTAAAGGCGGCCCGCATCCCGCCGTTGACCCGGTAGGTCCCCTCGAGCAGGATCTTTCCCGGCCTGAAGTCCAGGGACAAGTCCCTCCATTGCTCGTCCCCCTGGGTTCGGGAGAAGAGGGCGAGTGCTTCCCGCGCCGTACTCTCTTTCAGAAGCAGCTCCGCATTGAACAGCCCCTCCCATTTCGACGGACGAAAGGTCTTGAGGTCCCCTACGTCCCACTGCGAAGGCGGCGTCAGGCGGACCAGAGCCCCGGAGAGGGAAAAACGGTCCAAGCGATAGTCGGTTCCCGCGGAGGGGCCCACGATGTCGAGGTACAGCCCGGATATATCCCCGTTTTCCTTGGGGCCATCCACAAACGTGACGGTCATCGACTCGGGATCCAGGGCTTTCGCCAAGGCCTTGACGAGCTTCGCCTGGTTCGTCGTAGCCTTGAAGTCCCCCCTTACCTCCTGAACCGAGGACGACGCAAAAGAAACCCCACCGAGACAAAACGAGAACAGCAACAATGACAAGGGAAACACTCGCAGCATCAAGAACCTCTCCTTCAACAGCCGAATGAGCGCACGCTCCCGCCTCTGCACACCCCGCAGAAAAACTTCGGATCCCGTGCCGACACCATCATACCAAGTTTCCTATCCGCATGGAACGATATTGACCTCCGAAGCGCAAAAAATTCCCCGCGTCGGTTACGTCGAGGGTAGGGTTAATGTTGTAAAGGGCTTCGCCGTCTGGACCCCCTTGGCATATAGCTTCCAGGCCCCGGCAGGGGCGGCGTTCTCGTCGAAATCCCGCAGGGCTTCCCGCCCTTTGCACCGCGGTCTCGTTACGGATGGGGTACCAGCGTCGGGAACAGAAGGTGCGACAACACACATCCCGTCTCCGGGGCGATGTCCATTGCCCATAATCCGCTGCCCCCCGCAATCCCCCCTTACCAAGCGCTGCAGCACTATTATCCGCTGATTGATCCGCCTTTTCAAGGGAGTTGTCCGCGCCTGAGCCCTCAGGAGGGAAAAAAGGAAGAGGCCAATCGGGCTGTCCCCTCAAAAACTCCGGCTCTTCCACGGCGCTGCCGTCGCTGATGTTCAGCCGAACTATTGACAGAAACTGCTCGAAAGTCCCGGCACCCTTCGCGCCTCGCAGGCGATGGCCTGCGGTCCGGCAACGCAAGCTCAACGCCGTTTTTGCTGTCTTTTCAAACGGCTTGCCGGGCGCTCTCTTTTTAACCTGCGTTTGGGTGTCCTTGACAAGCTCATGGCTTATCGATAAAATACTCAAGGTTTTGCCGGGATGGCGGAATGGTAGACGCAGTGGACTCAAAATCCACCGGGGGCAACCTCGTGGGAGTTCGAGTCTCCCTCCCGGCACCAGAATTAAAGAGCGCCAAGGCGCTTTTCCCTTTCAAGAAAAATAGAATGGATCTTCGGTATTTCCAAGGTATTAAGGGGTGGTTTAGGCTGCCCCTTTTTCTTGTCCGTGCAGGCCAGCTTACAGGACAAAAGCGAAAAGGCGGCCGGTGCGTGCCGCATCCCCGGGCCGTAACGATCCTGACAGGGAAATGAGCAAATCCTTCACTTTCAAAGGGCCTCGGGAAAGACTTCCAACCTGTGGCGAAATCGGGTTCTACGCGCTTTCTGCCGCACCCGGCGGGTGCGGCAGCGAGGTCGGCTCAACCCATACCATAACACGCTCAATCCTCGATAAAGCTGTCTCAACCTGTGGATTTTTTGGGAAATTATGGGGAGCCGGTTCCCGGGGACGCGGAGTCCAACGAAAAATTTGTTTCTGTCGCTGGAATGAGCTGGAAAATGTCCGAATTAACACCCCGGTCTTCTCCCCTGCGCAGGGGAGAAGACCGGGAGTAAGTTAAACGGTTACGCCTCCGCCGCCCCTACGGACTCCGGGGCCTCGGCTTCGACGACCGCCTCCGGAACGGCGTCCTCCGAGGCCGACGACAGTGTTTCCCCCTCCGGCTCGGGAGGGACGGGCTGCGCCTCATCCTTTTTTTCGCCGGAGAGAGCGATGGGACGAAAGGCGCTCGACCCCGTTCCGGCTGGGACCAGATGTCCGATGATGACGTTTTCCTTGAGCCCATGCAGCGGGTCGACCTGTCCCTTGACGGCTGCCCCCGCGAGGATCTGCGCCGTCTGCTGGAAGGATGCGGCGCTCAGGAAGCTGTCCGTGGCCAATGCGGCCTTGGTGATGCCATGGATGAAGGGTTTGCACTCGGGGCTCTCCCTCAGCTTCCGGACAAAGGTGACGTTTCGGATCAGCACATAGGAGTCGACCTTCGCGGAAAGGGGGCGGACGAATATCTCCACGGGCTCCCTGTCGACGATGGCATCCAGGACGTTCTTACCGATCTCCTGCCCCGAGGCCAGCGAGTCGACGGATGCGCCCTCCGTCAAGGTCATGTCCAGCAGAACCTTTCCGTAGATTTTCGAGGACAGGAAGCGCGCAAAGAGGTTCGAGCGCACGAAGATCCCCTCTTTGGTCTCGATGGCGGCGATCTCCCCCAAGGCCAACCCCTGAACCACGCGGGCGTCCACAAACTGGGACACGTCCGACAGGGGGGTCCCCTCGCGATCCACAGCCTTCAAGAGCGTCTTTCCCCAGATCTCGTCATCGTTCATCAGGTCGTTCCGGAACATATCGACGACACTGACGTGCTCGACGTTATGCCAGACCTTGAGCTCTCGCACGTCGCGAGAGGCGATCAGATCCGCCGTCTCTCGGGTCACGGGGGTGTCCATCGGTACCAGAACCTCTCCGTCGACGGTGACGTCCTCGGCCAGCCACATGGACCCTACCATCTTGTCCAGCAAGTCCCGGTTTCGGACGAGGATGGGGCAAGGATCACCCGAGGTGATCAGGCGCAGGTGGCCCGCGCTCAGGCGCTCCCCCTTCGCCACATGCCTTTCGCCGTCCGTGAGGTCCTCGACCAGCTCCAGACCCTCCATCTGCTTACGGAAGGCAGCCTCGCCGATTACGACCTCGACATCGCGTCCTCCATGCTCCAGGGTCAGCATGGAGAGCATCATGCCCGGTTTGAGCAACAGGCGTATGGCCCCCTCATCCAGGGGTTTGCCCAGCAGAGGCTGGACCTCCTCGTGCGCTTTCTCCACGGATTTCAGAAGGTCCCCGACGAAAATCCGAACCGCCTCGGCGACATAGCGCTCGTTGTCCTCCCGAATGCTCTTTTCCGCCTCTTCGATATCTCCGATCCAGACCAGGTCTCCGGCGACGAAGGAGGTATCGCCCTCCTCGATGACGCGTACCCGGTTGAGGGGAGCGACCTTGCGCAGGATGACCTCGATATGCTTATTGTTGATGGAGACGCCCTGAGAGTGGTAGACGTACTGGATCTCGTCCACCAGCATCCTCTGGACCGCGTCGATCCCGCTGACCTCCAGCAGCTGCTGCGGGTCGATGCTGCCCTCGGTCAAACGGGTCGTCGTTCCGACCTCCATGCCCTCCTCGATATCCTCCCTGAGTTCCTGCGAGGCGGGGATGGTATGGACGATCCGCTCCGTCCCGTCCTCCGAGGCGACGATGACCTTGCGCTTCCCGTCCGAGCTTCGAATCTCCTCGACGACGCCGTCCAAGCCGGCCAAAAAGGCGACCTTCCGGGGCCGGCGAACCTCGAAGAGCTGCTCGATGCGCGGCAGACCCTGAGTGATGTCCTCGGTCTGATGCACGCCGCCCGTGTGGAACGTGCGCATCGTCAGCTGCGTTCCGGGTTCTCCGATAGACTGTGCTGCCACGACTCCCACGGCCTCGCCGATGGGAATGAGGTGACGGGAGGAGAGGTCCATGCCATAACACTTCTGGCAGAGTCCCCTCTTGAGAGCGCAGGCAAGCGGACTGCGCACCCAGACCTCCTCGATGCCGCTCCGCTCGATAGCCGCGGCATCGTTGTAGGAGATGATCTGCCCCTTGCGGACAAGGATCTCCCCCGTCTCGGGCGAGGCGATGTCGTTCAGCGCGGTCCGGCCCGCTATACGGTCGGCCAGGGGGATCATGACTTTCTGCTCGCTCGTCAGGGGACGGATGCAGATGCCCTTTTCCGTGCCGCAGTCGTGCTCGGTGATGATGAGGTCCTGAGCCACATCGACCAGACGGCGGGTCAGGTAGCCGGACTTGGCCGTGCGCAGGGCCGTGTCCGCAAGCCCCTTCCGGGCGCCGTGCGTGGAGATGAAGTACTCCAGCATATTCATGCCCTCCCGGAAGTTGGCCGTGATGGGATAGTCGATGGTGCGGCCCGTGGGGTCCGACATCAGGCCGCGGATTCCCGCCATCTGCCCCATCTGCCCCAGGCTTCCGCGGGCTCCGCTCTCCACCATCATCAGGACGGAGTTCCCGGGCATCATGTGCTCCGTGATCTTGTCGGCAATCTGCC
Organism: uncultured Fretibacterium sp.; assembly: GCF_963544685.1. Lineage (NCBI taxonomy): Bacteria > Thermotogati > Synergistota > Synergistia > Synergistales > Aminobacteriaceae > Fretibacterium > uncultured Fretibacterium sp. Next base: position 14,022 of record NZ_CAUUGJ010000027.1, read on the forward strand.
GCGTCGCCCGGGACCAGAGCTTTCCCTTTTGGGCCAGGTACTCGTCGCGGGTCAGGAGTCCCATCTCGTAGTTCTCCTTGGCCACGTCGTCCTCCTTCTTCGTGGACTCCGTGATCTCGGCTTTTTCCGGCGGGATAATGATGGACTTGACCCCGAAGCTGATCCCGCTCCTGGCGGCCCAGTGGTAGCCGAGGGACTTGACGGCATCCAGCATCTCCACGACGGCCGCACGGTCGATCCTGTCGTACGCGTCGTCCAGAAGGCGTCCGATGCTTTTTTTATCCAGCTGGTGGTTGACGTAGCACAGGGGAGACGCGATGATGCTGTTGAACAAAGCCCGGCCCGGCGAGGTCTCGAAGAAGACCGTCGCGCCCTCCGGCGCCCTGACGTCCCTCGCGTCCTCGACGATCTTGGCCTCGCCGTTCTCCCCCCTGTATTTGCGGCGTCCCTTGGGACGCGTGCCCCAGGAGGGGTCCTCCTTGAGCCATACGGAGGCATTGACGTGCACCGCCCCATGGTCGAAGGCCGAGAGGAGGTCCTCAATGTCCGAGAAGTGCATTCCCTCCCCCTGAACCCCAGGGCGCATGTCCGTAAGGTAATAGATCCCCAGCACGATGTCCTGCGTCGGCGTGACGACGGGACGCCCGCTGGCCGGGGAGAGAAGGTTGTTCGCCGAGAGCATCAGAAGCCGCGCCTCGGCCTGGGCCTCCAGGGACAGCGGAACGTGGACGGCCATCTGATCGCCGTCGAAGTCCGCGTTGAACGCCGTGCAGACCATGGGGTGGAGGCGGATGGCCTTGCCCTCCATCAGCACCGGCTCGAAGGCCTGAATGCCCAGGCGGTGCAGGGTCGGGGCACGGTTCAGCATGACGGGGTGGTCCTTGATGATCTCCTCGAGAATCCCCCAGATCTCCTCGCGTCCCCGCTCGATGATGCGCTTGGCGCTCTTGACGTTCGGGGCCAGGCCGCGGTCCACGAGCTGGCGGACGACGAAGGGCTTGAACAGTTCGAGCGCCATCTGCTTCGGAAGCCCGCACTGATAGATCTTGAGCTGCGGCCCGATGACGATGACGGAACGCCCGGAATAGTCCACGCGCTTGCCCAGAAGATTTTGGCGGAAGCGCCCCTTCTTGCCGCGCAGGAGGTCGGTGAGGCTCTTCAGGGGACGGTTCCCCGCGCCCAGCACCGCCTTGCCCATGCGTCCGTTGTCGATGAGGGCATCCACGCACTCCTGGAGCATGCGCTTCTCGTTTCGGATGATGATCTCCGGAGCCCGGAGCTCCTGAAGTTTCTTCAGGCGATTGTTGCGGTTGATGACCCGCCGATAGAGGTCGTTCAGGTCGGACGTCGCAAAGCGCCCTCCGTCCAGCTGCACCAGAGGACGCAGGTCCGGCGGGATGACGGGAAGGACGTTCAGGATCATCGACTGCGCCGAGGAGGTGCTCTTTCTGAAGTCCTCCGCCACCTGCAGGCGTTTGACCAGCTTGCGCTTCTTCTGCCCGCTGCTCTCCGCGACCTCCTCTCGCAATGAGGCGGCCAGAAGGTCGAGGTCCAGGCGGTCTATGATGGTCTGAACCCCGTCCGCTCCGATCCCCGCTTCGAATTTCTTGTCGTAGGCGTGGCACAGCGCCTGCTGGCGGTCGTAGATGACCTCGGCCCACGCGAAGGGAGAGGCCCCGGGCTCGACCACGAGGTAACAGGGATCGTCTATCGTGATCCCCCAACGGACGGATGTGAACCGGCCGGGATATTTCTGCTGAAAAAGTTCGAGCTCGGTCTTGGAGACGATGCTTCCCTTCGTGAAGGGAAGTTTCAGGGCGGCGGTGACGACGAAGGCCTCGCTGTTCGAGATATGGGCCCGGCGAAAGGCCTCCGGCGCCCCGGCCGACTCCCGGTGTTCCTCGGCCTGCGACAGGGGGACGATGTCCCCGACCTTCAAAGACAGGCCCTCGATTTCCTCCGTCAGCTCGAAGGCCGGCTCCACCTTAAAGATTTCATCCCCGTAGTCCGCCTTGAAGCGGGCCACCTGCTGCGCCGTCAGGACATCCCCCTCGCTGACGGGAATGTTGTCGACGTTCTCGAGGGAGAAGGCCTCCTCGGCCCGAAACTTGGGGTCGTAATGCGCATGGACCTTCATCTCGCTCTCGGAGATGACGGCCTCCTTGCGGACGAGGTCCGTTCGGCGCCCTTCGGTAACGACTTTCCAGGCACCCTCTTTCTTGCGCGTCGGGGCGAAGTAGACGACCTTCTCCAGCTCCTTCGCGCTGGTGCCGAGCAACAGGCTGAGCCGGCTCGGAATTCCTCTCAGATACCAGATGTGAACGACGGGAACCGCCAGCTCGATATGCCCCATCCGCTCGCGGCGGACACGGTTATCCGTGACCTCCACCCCGCAGCGGTCGCAGATGATGCCCCGGAATTTGGGGCCGCTGCGCTTGTATTTGCCGCAGGCGCACTCGTAGCTGCGCGTCGGCCCGAAGATGCGTTCGCAGAAAAGCCCGTCCTTTTCCGGACGCAGCGTGCGGTAGTTGATGGTCTCGGGCTTCTTGACCTCGCCGCTCGATATCTCGCGGATACGCTCCGGCGTCGCCAGCTTGATCCTGACGCCGACTATCTCTTTTCGCGCCATATCCCGTCAGTCTCCTTCTTCATCCCCAGCCACATCCTCAACCAACGACAGTCCCTCCGAGAGGGCTTCCTTTTCCTCCGTGAAGGGATCCAGCACATCGAAGATATCGCCCTGATCCTCGGAGTCATCCACGCGCACGTCGCCCGGCGCCGGGGAATCCTCATCGAAGATCGACGGAGATGCGGACCGGACGGCCGCGTAGGCGCCCCGCTCCTCATCGTCGTCGTCCAGCGTCATTCCGCCGACCGATCCGTCGTCGTACTGAACCTCGACATCCAGCCCCAAACCCTGCAGTTCCTTGACCAGGACCCGGAAGCTCTCGGGAACTCCGGGCTTCACAAGGCTCTGCCCCTTGACGATGCGTTCATAGGTCTTGTCCCGCCCTCGGATATCGTCCGACTTCACGGTCAGCATCTCCTGCAGCACGTTGGCCGCGCCGTATCCCTCGAGCGCCCAGACCTCCATCTCCCCAAATCGCTGGCCGCCGAACTGAGCCTTGCCGCCCAGGGGCTGCTGGGTGATCAGGCTGTAGGGTCCCGTGGATCGGGCGTGGATCTTGTCGTCCACGAGGTGAATCAGCTTCAGCATGTACATGCAGCCGATCGTGACCTTCTTCTCCATGAGCTCACCCGTGCGCCCATCCCGGAGCGCGATCATGCCGTCCTCGGTGAGGTCGGGATATTTCCGCGTCGCCAGCTCCTTCATGTTCTCGAAGATCTCCTGCTCCTGAGCCCCCTCGAAGACCGGTGTGGCGACGTGCCATCCGTTGTGCACGGCGACGAAGCCCATGATGGTCTCGAGCACCTGTCCCAGGTTCATGCGGCTGGGAACGCCCAGGGGGTTCAGGACCACGTCGACGGGCGTCCCATCGGGAAGATAGGGCATATCCTCGACGGGCAGGATGCGGCTTACCACGCCCTTGTTGCCGTGCCGTCCCGCCATCTTGTCCCCCACTGTTATCTTACGCCACTGCGCCACATAGACCTTGACCGTGCGGATGACGCCGGGACCGAGCGCCTCGGGGTTGTCCTTGCGCTCCATCTGTTTGACGGCGACGACCTTGCCCCTGGAACCGTGGGGCAGCTTCAGGGAGTTGTCCCGGACCTCCCGTGCCTTTTCCCCGAAGATGGCGCGCAGCAGCTTCTCCTCGGGGGTCTGGTCCGACTCGCCCTTGGGCGTCACCTTCCCCACCAGGATGTCGCCCGAGTTAACCTCGGCCCCGATTCGGATGATTCCCGTGTCGTCGAGGTTGCGCAACATGTCCTCGCCGACGTTTGGGATGTCGCGGGTGATCTCCTCCGGCCCCAATTTCGTCTCCCGGGCATCGATCTCGTATTCCTCGATGTGCATCGACGAGAACTTGTCCTCCTTGACCAGGTTCTCGCTCAGCAGGATCGCGTCCTCGAAGTTGTAGCCCTCCCAGGGGACGAAGGCGACGAGGACGTTTTGCCCCAACGCCAGCTCGCCGTTGTCCACGGCCTGGCCGTCGGCGATGATCTCCCCCTTCTCCACGGTGTCGCCCTTGGAGACCAGAGGACGCTGATGGATCACCGTACACTGGTTGGAGCGGCGGAACTTGATGAGGTTGTAGACGCGCACGTTGCCCTTCTTGGAGCGAATCTCGATGCGCTCGGAGTCCACCCAGCGCACCTCCCCCGCCTCCGCAGCCACGACGCAGGATCCCGAGTCCTTGGCGATGCGGTGCTCGATCCCGGTCCCCACAACGGGGGCCTCGGGCAGAAGCAGGGGCACGGCCTGACGCTGCATGTTGGACCCCATGAGGGCCCGGTTGGCGTCGTCATGCTCCAGGAACGGGATCAGCGCCGTCGAGGAGGAGACGATCTGCTTGGGAGAGACGTCCATGTAGTCCACCTGGTCGACGGGGATCGTGTCGATGTCGTCCTGGTGACGGGTCGGACAATCCGTGCCCGCGATCGTCACCCCATCCTCCTCCAGAGGAGTATTGGCCATGGCGATATGATAATTGTCCTCGTCGTCCGCGGACAAAAACTCGATGTCCTTCGTCAGTCTGCCGTTCTTCACCTTGCGGCGCGGGGTGATGAGGAAGCCGTGCTCGTTCAGACGGGCATAGGTGGTCAGGGACGACACCAGCCCGATGTTCGGCCCTTCGGGGGTCTCGATGGGGCAGACGCGGCCGTAGTGCGTGTAGTGCACGTCGCGCGCCTCGAAACCGGCCCGCTCCCTGCTGAGGCCGCCGGGCCCGAGGGCGGAGAGGCGGCGTCGGTGCGTCACCTCGGCAAGCGGGTTGGTCTGGTCCATGAACTGGGACAGCTGTCCGGAGCCGTAGAACTCCCGAAGTGCGGCGGCGATCGGCCGGACGTTGATCAGCTCGCGGCCCATCGCCGTGCTGAGGTTCGGCATCGTGGTCATGCGCTCGCGGGCGATGCGCTCCATGCGCAGAAGCCCGATGCGGATCTGGTTCTGCAGCAGCTCCCCAATGGAGCGCACCCGCCGGTTGCCCAGGTGGTCGATATCGTCGCTCTTCTTATCCAGGGCCTTCATCGCGAACAGCTCCCGAACGATCGCGGCGAGATCCTTCAAGGTGAGAAGGCGCATATCCGCATCGATATCGAGCCCCAGACGGCGGTTCAGCTTATAACGCCCGACCCGTCCCAGAGTGTAGCGCCGGGGGTCGAAGAAAAGGGACTTCAGATACTCCCGTGCGTTTTCGATACGGGCCGGCTCATTGGGACGCAGTCGGCGAAATATCTCCAGCGTCGCCTCATCCGAGCTCTGAGTGACGTCCTTTTCCAACGTCAAAGCCAGGGAGGGATCGATCCCAAGCACGTCGATACCGCCCCGGCCTCCGGGGTTGAACCGCGCGAGAGTTTCCAGGGCCTCGCGCGTAACGGGACGCCCGCGGGCCACGATGACGTTGCCCTCCGGGTCCAGGATGTCCGCGGCGGAGAGCCTCCCCCGCATCTCATCCCCAAACTCCATGAAGGTCGGCTCCGCTCCGAAAAGGGAGATGATGGAATCGTTGTTCTCAGCCCCAAAGGCCTTGAACAGGAGCGTAACGGGGAGCTTCTTGCGGTTGTCGATGTTGACCGACACGATCTCGCCCGAGGCCAACGAAAAGTCCAGCCAGGCCCCGCGATCCGGGATCAATTTTGCCGAGCAGGCATCGTGGCCGGCCCCCTCTCCCCTGTTGAAGTAAATACCTGCGGAGCGCGCCAGCTGATTGATGACGACGCGCTCGGTTCCGTTGATGATGAAGGTTCCTCTCTCCGTCATCACGGGGAAATCGCCGAGAAAAATCTCCTCCTCCTTGATCTCCTGGGTTTTGGTGTTGGCAAGGCGGATCGTGGCCCGGATGGGACGCGCCCAGGTCATATCCCTCTGTCGCGCCTCTTCCTCGAGGAGATTGGGGCTGTCGATATAATAACGGACAAATTCCAGGGCAAATTGGCCATCATAACTCTCGATAGGGAAGACCTCATGAAGCAGTTCCTGCAAACCTTGCATCGAACGGGCTTCCGGAGCCACGTCGTCCTGATAGAACCATCGATAGGAATCCCGCTGCACCTCGATCATATCGGGCATTTCGACAAGATCGCGCGCGCGTCCGAAGGTATAACGCTGCCGTTTTTTGCTTACCGAAACAAATTCGGGCATGGACTGAAGGACCTCCCTTGCCAAATGGGGGAAAATTATGCCGAACTCCAATAATAACAAAAGGATATAGCCCTGTCAACCGACACGACTATATCCTTTTTAATTCAACGATGGTGCCCGAGAGAGGACTCGAACCTCCACAGCCTTGCGACTACTAGAACCTGAATCTAGCGCGTCTACCAATTCCGCCACCCGGGCTTGAAAACAAGAGGTATTCTAGCAAGCCTCTCAGGGTTTTGCAAGAGGCAAAAGCAGATTCTTTGTAAAATTTGCGACATGTTTTTTGAAAACCCTCCGGCAGTATCGTCAGGAGGCGGTATCTGTGCTAAAGTAACCACCAAACGGGAGACACGATATCCCAAGATGGAAATTCGTAACGGAAAGCGGCAGCCGCGAAAAACCGAGGACGAGGGGGATACCGAATGAACATGAAGGTTTTGGTGGGGCTCGTGGCCTTGCTGTCCGCCATCGCTCTTTGCACGATTCTGAATCTGGCCAGCGGAGTGTTCATTCCCCTGGTGGTCGCATGGTTCATCCTCCAGGTCTTTCGCCCCGTCATCAGGCTGGGCTGGAGGATCCACCTGCCCCCTATCCTGAACATCACCCTGGTCTTCGCCATATTTTTCAGCGTCTGCGTCCTCGGGATCTACTTCTGCACCCTGCAGGCCGTGGAGTTCAATCGAGCGTACAATCTGTACTATTCCAAGCTCAACATGATGTTCAACAACATCCTGAACGCCCTGAACATCCCCCCGTCGACCATATCCAACTTCAACTGGCTCGACCTTCTTGGACGCTATGTGCGCAACATCTCGGAGCTGGTCCTGGCGTTTTCGAGCAAGTTCGTCCTGACCCTGGTGTTTTTGATGTTCATGCTTCTGGAGGCCCCCTACGTCAACGAGAAGATCGACAAATCCTTCTCGGGCACAAGCGCCTTCAAGATCAAGAACATCCTCGACACGATCTCCCGTCAGATCAGCCGTTATCTGGGGACATTGAGCCTCATCAGTCTGGCCACGGCCTTCTGTGCCTGGCTGGTTCTCGTCGCCCTTGGCGTGGAACTGGCGTCCGGGTGGGGCGTTCTGACCTTTCTCCTGAACTTCATCCCGACCGTGGGTTCCATCATCGCCACGATCCCCCCCGTCCTCATGGCCATCCTGCAATTTTCCCCCGGCCTGTTCAAGCCCCTGGTCGTACTGATCTCCCTGACGGCCATTCAGATCACCATCGGCAACGTCATCACGCCCAAGGTCGTGGGAGACCGCCTGGGGCTCAGTCCCGTCGTTATCCTCCTGTCCCTCCTGCTCTGGGGAACCATCTGGGGAATACCGGGAGCCCTGTTGTCCGTCCCCATCGCCTCCATCATCAAGATCGTCTGTGAAAACATACAGCCTTTGAGGCCCATTGCCGTGCTCATGGGCAGCGGCGAGGCCGCACTGCTGGCGGCTCCGCCGGCCTCCAGGGAAAAGAAAAAGCACGCGGCCGGCCCGGAGGTCTCCGCTGACGACACGAGATCAAGCGAAAAGGAGGAGTGATCCCGATTCGGGAGTTTCCTCAGGGGACCCCAACCCTTCTCCAGCGTCCTCCAACCTGTATCCGCGCTCGCGCTGCCGCTTTGGCCTCCGGCGTCCATACGCTCTGCACCGTTCCCCGCCTGCCGGGAGCCGGAGTTTTCCTGAGCCCTCGACCGGGCTCGTCTGCCGGGAGGTGAAGCGGAAAGGTGTGGGGCTCCCTTTCCTCCTTCAGAATTGCCTTAAGCTCTCCAACCGCTATTTTCATAAGTCCCATCCACATCAAAAAAACGACGACCTGCTGAAAAAAGTACGCGTTGTCGAAGTGCATCACCGGGGTTTGCAACATACGGCTTTCCTCCTTTTCGCCGCCGACATGCGAAATTTTATCTCGTTACCTCTTTGGTATTGACTATACTACGAAATACGTAGTATAGTCAATACCAAAGAGGTAGAATACCGAACGAGAGGAGGCCTATTACGTCGCTTTGGGCGAGGATTTCGTTTCCTTGTTTTTTCGCCCAGAAGAGGGAGCAAACGACCATCTGTCAAGTCCCCGGGACTTAACAGAACGGCCTCGATGGAGTAGGATTGTCCTCGGTGAGGACGACTTGGCGGGAATACCCCAGCAGGACAGGAGGAGGCTCTATGGAGAACGACGCGGCAAAAAACATAGGCGAGCGTATCAAGGCGCGGCGGGAGGCGCTCGGTATGAAGCGCCCGGAACTCGCCCGACGTTTGGGGGTCGAGCCCAACACCCTTTATCGCTACGAGATTGGAAGCATCGGCATCAAGGACTCCATCAAGGAAAAAATCGCCCAGGCCCTAGGCGTCAGCCTTGGATACCTCATGGAGGGCAAAGGGCTGCGGTCCGTTCCTCAGAGGCTCGAGCCCGAGCCGATCGTGCCTCCGCAGATTTATCTTCCTGTTTTGAATCAGGAGGCATGTGCGGGCGGCGGCTTCAACTGGTCGGACGTCGAATCGGAGGTGAAGGAGTGGATGCCGTGGCCGACGCTCGAGACGGGGGGCCCCACAGGTCCGGACAAGCCCTATTTCGTCCGCGTGGAGGGCGAGAGCATGATCGGAGCCAATATAGACGACGGCTGCCTGATCCTGATCAACCCCAACATCGAGGTCAGGAGCGGGGACATCGCCTACATCCGCTGGCAGGAACGCTGTTCCGTCAAGGGCATCATCTTCTACAGGGACGGACGAGTGGAGCTGCGCCCCGCCAACAAGGACTTCCGGTCGATTTGGGTGGAGAAGGAGGATATCGAAAATCTGGAGGTCCTGGGCAAGGTCGTCCGCTGGCTCAACATGGGCGTTCCCAAAAGTATCTTCTAGGCTGCGGCAGCTTGGAAGAACAAACAGGACCCGTCCCCGGTACAAGTATCTCTTGTCGGGGACAGGTCTGTTGGTATTTTTGGCCGTGTTGCCAGCCGGGAGGAAGCGGTCCGGCGGAAATGACGATGCCCTTTGTCGTCGTGATGGGGCCTTGAGGGTTCTTATTCCCCCTCCTCGAAGAGTCCCAGCATATCCGACAAATCGAAGGATTCGTCCTGTTTGGCCTTGATGGACTCCACCTCCACCTCAAGCTTTCTCTTGGCCTCCAAAACGGTTCGAGCCTGCTCCAGCCGTCTGAATGCGGCTTCAGGATATCCGCGGTTATAGAGCTCCATCGCGGCGTTGGTGATGAAGCCCCCCAGGAAGGCCTCCAGTTTCAGGGGTAAGGTGTCCTCCGTATCCCCCCCGTACTTTTTCGTGAATTTCTCCACATTCCAGTCGAGCATGTCCCTGCTTATGGAGGCGAGCTCGTCCAATACCCTGTCGAACTCGCTCTTCTGCGACGTGGAGTCCACATAGCGCTGATTCGAGTTCATATCGTACTTCAAGGTAAAATCCGATTCCCCGTGCGTCTCCCCCTCCGCAGGCGAATCCGGCCCGGAAGGCAGGGCCGCTTCCCGGACTTCAGCCTTCACTTCATCGACGGGATCCGGGGCCGATTTTTTTGTCTTTTTTCTGACCGCCATCGTGCTGACCTCCTATTAAGAACACGCAGCCCGCCTTTATGAAGCGGGTCCGATGGACCTTCCATGCCGCCCCTGCCCTACTGCAGGGCCAGGGCCATGACGGTGCTCAATCTTCGGACAAAGGATGCGGGATCGGAGATGGACCCTCCCTCGAGGATCAGGGCCTGGTCGTAGAGGACCGCAAGGAAGTCCTCGACCCGGGCGTCTCCGTCCTCGGCCATCTTCATGAGGCGAAGGACAAGCGG
>NZ_CAUUGJ010000028.1:0-23631 GCF_963544685.1 uncultured Fretibacterium sp.
CGCGAAGGTAGCTCTCCACCACCATGTTGGAGCCGGCGTCGGACAGCTCGTAGGCGCCCTCCCCGATGACGTCGCAGGTGAAGCGTCCCTCCGGCAGCAGCTCGCGGACGTTGAAGACGTTGTAGAGGGAGAGCGCCATGCCCAGCGTGTCGAACCCGGAGCCCAGGTTGGCGCTCGTCGCGGGGACGCGCAGGGAGAGAAGCGGTTCTTTCCCCCGCTCTGTCATGATCCGGAGGCGCCGGCGCTCAGGACGCCCATCAGCTCCTCCAGCGAGTCGCCGATCTCGATGGGCCGCCCCGTCTGGGACAGCGCGGTGTCGGGGTCCTTCAGGCCGTTGCCCGTCAGCACCATGACCGCCGTGATGCCCGATGGAAGGCGGCCCTCACGCTTCAGGGCGAGAAGCCCGGCGAGGGGCGCGCAGGACGCGGGCTCGGCGAAGACCCCGCCCTCGGAGGCCAAAAGCCTCTGTGCGGCGAGGATATCCTCGTCGGAGACCGCGTTGAACTCGCCGCCGGACTCCGAGACTGCCGCGCGGGCGAGGGACGCGCTGACGGGGTTGCCGATGCGTATGGCCGTGGCGACCGTCTCGGGCTCCGGACAGGGGAGCCCCGTGACGAGCGGAGCGGCGCCCGCGGCCTGAAAGCCCATCATGCGGGGAGCCCTGGAGATCCGGCCCAGCTTGACGTACTCCCCGTACCCCGCCCAATAGGCGCTGATGTTCCCCGCGTTGCCCACGGGAATGGCGTGCCAGTCCGGCGCCCTGCCCAGGGCCTCGCAGATCTCCCACGCGCCGGTGCGCTGGCCGATGAGGCGGTAGGGATTGACGGAGTTCACCATCGCGCAGCCGCTTTTGTCCGCGGCCGTGCGGGCCAGTTCCAGCGCGCGGTCGAAGTTGCCGCGCACGGCGATGACCCTGGCCCCGTACATCAGCGCCTGGGCCAGCTTGCCCAGGGCGACCTTGCCCGCAGGGAGCAGGACGAAGCAGGGGATGCCGACGGAGGCCGCGTAGGCAGCCGCCGAGGCGGAGGTGTTGCCCGTCGAGGCGCAGATGAGGGCGCGCTTGCCCTCCTCCAGGGCCTTGGCGACGGCCAGAACCATCCCCCTGTCCTTGAAGGAGCCCGAGGGGTTGCAGCCCTCGAACTTGCCGTAAAGCGTGATGCCGAGCTTTTCGCCGATGCGCGGCAGGGCGATGAGCGGCGTAGAGCCCTCCTCCAGGTTGACGGGCGGCGTTGCCGGCGTCACCGGAAGCAGGGCGGCGTAACGAGCCAGAATACCCAATACGATCCCTCCATCCCTTGAAGCATCCCTTGAACGCGGCCTTTTGCGAAGGACCGCGCCTTTTTCACGATTACCCGGTTATACACTGCGCCGGGTGGGATGTCAAGGCCGGTGTCGCGCCTCGGGGGGCCGTGTTACGTTCGATCGCCTATTCGATCTCGTCCGGGGCGTCGGGGCGCAGGATACGCACGGTCTCCTCCTGGAACCAGTCGTAAAGCGTGCGCTTCTGTTCCCTCTGCGCCCTCAGGCGCTCGATGCTCGTGCCGACGATGTAGAGCGGATTGGCGGGGTCGATCAGGTCGTGTCCCCACGCGCGCAGCGTCGCCGTGAGGGAGGCCAGCTGCGCCTCCGTGTCCGTCGCCAGGGCCAGCAGCACCCAGTCCTCCTGCTCCTCCCTGTCGATGTCGAACCACCCGGGCACGTAGATGCGGCGCTGCCCCATCAGAAAGATGTGGAGGCGTCCGATCAGGGGCAGCAGGTCCTCCGCCCGGCCGCGGACCTTCTGGGCGAAGAGCCGGTCGGCGTTGAGGAACTTGAAGCGGTCGGTCGGCAGGGGCTCGAGCCCCTTGTAATGATTGAAGTCGTAACGGCTCCGCAGGACGAAGTCGAACGTCAGGCTACCGGTCGGGGCCCCGTTCTCCGAGGCCCAGCGGTCCAGCGCCTCCTGTCCCGGTGCGGGCAGGGTCCGCGCGGCGACGCCCCAGTGGGGAAACGCCTCGAGGAAGGATTTTACGACGGGGGCCTCGGGCCACAGGGCGCGGGCGCGCCCGTCCGAAAGCATGAAATACTCGTCGTCGGGCAGGCAGGGGACCACCGGGAACGTCTCCCCGACCGACACCTCCTTGATGCCCCAGTCGGTCATGAACGCGCGGTCCAGGAACTGCTCCAGGCGGTTCCGCTCCAGCATCTCGCGAGCCCGGACCTCGTCGACCGGAACCTCGCCCGCCGAGCTCACGGGCACGCAGAGCTCCCGTGCGACCCGTTCCCGCGTCCGCACGCCCTGGGGCGTGAGCCCGCAGCCCGCGGCGATCCTCATGAGGTCGCCCGAGTCCTCGAGCTCTTTCAGCGCGTGGGGGTCCTCGCCGGCAAGAGCCAGGGTCTCCTCGTCCCAGCAGGGGTGCTCGTGCGAAAAAAGCAGCAGACAGCTTTCCATCGTTGACGTACCTCCGAGGGTAGAATGAGAACCGGGGATGGAACGAGGGCGCCGCCAGGGACGCCCTCGAAAATGATAGTTTCAAAATCTGGGATTCCCAAGGGGGCCAGCCCCCTTGGGCAGGTTCAGGGCGAAGCCCTGAGATTTAGGGAAGCGCTGATTCAAACAAAAACGCATATTTTCCGCAGGATAAATATGCAAAACATCTATAGGCAAAAATCTCCAACGCTTTCCTAAAATTTTAATATGGGGGCTTTGATAAAGAAACTAAGCGACCAACACAACTCGCATACGCTCGTTGGTTGTCTGCTTACGCCCCCTGATGAAGAAACTAAGCGACCGACACGGCTCGTACCTGGTGAGGAAACTAAGTGATCGACACAACTCGCGTTGCTTGTTGGTCGCCTACTTATCGCCGGTCGTCTGCTTAAATCCCCCTACGCCGCTATCTCGAGACTGATCGGCCCGCAAGCGAAGCGAGCGGATGGCCGGAAGGCTCCCCTCCGGGGATAGCGGCGGCCCCGGAAAGTATCTTCCTCAAAACAGGCAAGCTGGGCACCGGGCGGCTTCATGGATTAAATCAGCATTTCCTTAGATTGGTCCCGACAGCGGCATCCCGTGCCCTTAAAGTTTTCCCTCCGTCTCGTCCTTTGCCAGGCTTCTCCACAGGGAAGCACAGGCGCAGACCATGATGATCGCGAAGGGAGGCGCGGCGGCCAAGGAGACGGTCTGCAGGTTCTGCAGGCCGCCGGTCATCAGGAGCACGATGGCCAGCGCGGCCATCAGGACGCCCCATACGCCCATCTTGGACTTGGAGGGGTTGAGGTCGCCGTGGTTGGAGTACATCGACAGCACGAACGTGGCGGAGTTGGCGGAGGTGACGAAGAACGTCGTGATCAGGATCAGCATGAGGATCGACATGACGAAGCCCAGAGGGTAATACTTGTAGAGGGCGAAGACGCCCACGGAGATGTCCTTCGTCACCTGGGCGGCGATGTCGATGCCCTGAACCAGCTGGAGGTGTAGTCCGGACGTTCCGAAGATAGCGAACCAGGTGAAGCTGCCGAGCGCCGGGACGATGAGGACTCCGGCGACGAACTCGGCGATCGTGCGGCCGCGGGAGATGCGGGCGACGAAGGAACCGACGAAGGGCGCCCAGGCGATCCACCAGGCCCAGTAGTAGAGGGTCCAGTTCTTCAGGTGCGATTCGTAGGGCCCGCCGTAGGGAGCCATGGAGAAGCTCTCCTTGATCAGTCCGCTGACGTAGTCGCCGATGCCCGTCATCAGAGAGTCGACGATGGGCAGCGTCGGACCGACGAGGAACAGGGTGACCATCAGCCCCAGGCACACGAGGAGGTTGAAGTTGGCCACCCACTTGATGCCGCGGTCGATGCCCATCACGGCCGAGCCCGTGTAGAAGACGGCGAGGAAAACGATGATGACGATCTGGATCATGACGGTCTTGTCCATCCCCATGACCTCGTTCAGGCCGCTGCCGAGCTGCAGGGTGCCGAGCCCCAGCGAGGTGGTGATGCCGGCCAACGTTGCGAAGATGGCCAGGACGTCGACGATCTTGCCGAAGGCGCCGTCAACGGCCTTCTGGCCGACGAGCGGAATGAACAGGGAGCTGATGAGGCCCGGGGAGTTGCGGCGGAACTGATAATAGGCCATCGGCATGGCGATGACCGCGTAGCCCGCCCAGGGGTGCAGCCCCCAGTGGAAGAAGGAGATCTGCATGGCATCGCGCGCTGCCTGGATCGACCCGGGCTCCGCGCCGAAGGGCACGTTGCCGAAGTGAATCAGGGGCTCGGCCGCGCCGTAGAACACCAGGCCGACGCCCATGCCGGCGGAGAACAGCATGGCGAACCAGGAGATGTTGCTGTGTTCCGGCCGGTCCTCGGGCAGCCCGAGGCGTACGTGACGGAAGCGGCCGAAGGCCATAAAAAGGCAGAACAGCACGAATACGTTCATCGTCAGCAGGTAGCCCCAGCCGAAGTACTTCGTCAGGCCGGTGAACAGCGCTTTGGCAAAGGCGCCGAAGTTCTCCGGGGCCCAGTAGCCCCATGCCACGACCGCCAGGGTGACGGCGATGGAGATCAGATAGACGGAGTTGTCCTTTTGCCCGGAATTCCTGTTGCTGTTGTCCGTCATGGACTGCAGCTCCTTTCAGCAGGAGGATAAAGGACGGGGTCGCAAGCGAAAATCTCAAAAAATCTTTTTTGGCCCCGTCCCCTGTTCTTAAAGTGACGTTACGACATGCCGTCGATCGAATTTAGAACTTGGACGGGAAGACCGTGGGGGCCTCCACCGGCGTCGCGAGGGAGTCGAGAGCGGCCCCGACGCGGCTGGTGCGCAGCTGCCACTCGGCCTCCTTGCTCAATTCCGGGTCCCCGAGGGGATAGGGGACGGAGACGGTCTGGACCATGCGGTTCGCGCCCACCGTCTTGGCGACGTCGATGAGGTTGCACATCACGACCACCGGGATGCCCGTGCGCTCGATTTCCCTTGCCATCGTTGCACCGCAACGAGTGCAGGTGCCTCAGGTAGAGGTAAGGACCACAGCGTCGACCTTGGCGTTGTGCAGCTCCTGGGCTATCTCCCTGCCGAACTTGGCGGCGAAGGCCTGGGTCGTGCCCGTGCCGACGGTGACGTAGTAGTAGTCGTAGAGCTTACCGATCTTGCCCTGCTTCTCGAAATAGCGCATCGCGTCGACGGGGATGCCGCGGTCGGGCACCGCGCACATGGCCGCGGGGTCGAAGCCGGCGTGGATGGTCTTGAACACGCCCTCGGGCAGGGAGTCGAGCTTCGAGATGTCGTACTTGCCCCACTTCTGGGCGGAGGCGCTCTGGATGCGGTCGGGGTTGTCCACCGGGACGACGCCGCTCGAGGAGACCAGCGCGATGGTGGCCTTGCTCAGGTCGGGAACGGGCGCCGCGGGCGGGATCCTCTCCATCTTGGGGATGACGAGCTCCGTCTGGAAGGGCTCTCCGTTCAGCTTCTTCACCAGCATGTCGATGACGCGGTCGGCGGCCATGCGGCCGTCGGGCTGCGGGATCTCGGCGCGGACGCCGCGCGGGAAGTACCCCTCCTGCACCGCGGGCAGCAGGGGTTCGCCCCTGGCGATCTTCTGGGCGAAGTTGGCCATCAGGGTGAGGTCGTCCTTCATGAAGGTCGCCTTGCGGCCGCCCTTGAAAATGTAGGAGACGGCCTTGTATTCCTCGACTCCGGGGTTCTCCTCGTTCATCGAGGTGATGACCGGCACGCCGTACTTCTCGGCCACGGCCTTGCAGACCAGCCCGCAGCCCACGCCGTAGCGCCCGGCCATGAACGCGGGGCCGGCGAAGAAGATGTCGAACTCCCTGGTGTCGAGCCAGGCCAGGATCTCCTGCAGAGCCTCCTTGGTGTGGTTGGTGACGTAGTTGTCGCCGCAGGTGATCGTGTTGGTGACCTCGATGTCCGGCATCATCCCGTTCAGCATCACGGAACAGCCGATGAGCTGATCGTGGAAGACCGGTTTGGCGTCCGCGGCGTCCTCGCCGCCGACTTGACCGAAGAACTGGTTGATATAGTGGATTGCCTTCATTTCCTGTCCCTCCTCGCTGGACGGTTAAAAGTCGGCGCAGGTTCTTCTGGAGTAGCCGCTGATGTGGTTGGCGCAGAACATCCCGTTGTTCTCCATGACGAAGGAGCCGTCGGGATTGATGCAGCCCTCCCAGCCTCCGCTGTTGCCGTCGCGGGCCAGGGCCTCCAGCTCGCCGATGACCTCCATCCTGGGGAACGTGTACATCTGGGAGACGTTTCCGGTGGTGACCAGGGCGTCGGTGGCGGGGTTCATGGACACCAGCGGCTGGGACGCGCCGTCGCGGCCCGTGCACTCGTCGGAGAGCCCGACCGTCTTGATCCCCAGCCTCTCGAGCTCAACCAGCATGGCGGTGTAGTCCACGTCGGGGTTGCCGTAGCCCTCCTCCACGACGACCGCACCCTTCGCGCCGAGGTTGACCGCGATCTCCCCCGCCATCTTGACGCAGCGCACCTTCTCGTCCATCTTGACGTTCAGCGTGGACATCAAAACGCCCAGGAAGTTGATCGACTTGCCGTGCTCGGCGTAGAGCCTCTTGAGCATCGGGTTGACGGCGAACTCGTAGGTCGAGATCTTCGAGGACGAGGGCATGAAGCTGCCGGACACCATGCAGCCGTCGAGCAGCTCGTTGGGGTGCATCAGGGTGGGCAGGATGTGGTTGCCGTCCCAGCCGTAGATCAGGGTGTTGTAGCCCATGGCCTCCATCTGGGTCTGGGGCTGGAGCACGTAGAGCACGCCGGGCAGGGCCTTGACGGCGTCGCTGCGGTCGGGGATGGCGGGCAGGTCGTAGACCTCGAGATTCTCGGGCTCGAGGTCCCTGACGCACTGGCCGACGTACTCGGCCAGCCTCATGCCCGCCCAGCGGAGCGCACGGTTCTTCTTCTGCTGCTCCCTGCGCTCGAACTCCTCGTCCGTGTCCGCGACCAGGACGAGGTTCGGCATGTCCCCGAAGATGGTGTGGTGCTGATACTGGCCGCCCATGGCGATCAGGCCGTCCTGAAATCCGCCGGCGTGCTCGCCCACGACGATCAGCGAGCAGTCCTGCAGGCAGTGCGTGCGGCCGGAACCGGCTATCTCCATCTCGGACAGGACCCCGGGGAAGATCCCATGTCCGCCGGAGACCTTGCAGCGCATCTCGAGCGCCTCCTTGACGGGGCAGAGCACGACCTCGTCGCCGGGGTGCACGATGCGGAGGTCCGCGGTCGTGATGTGCTCGTCCTCCTTCACGACCTTCAGGAGCTCCTCTTTGTTGACGGTGAGGATACCCTTGCTGTAGCCCGTCTTGTCGCCGAACCTGATGTCCTTGACGTGGAAGGCTCCAATCTCAAGTCTCATGCCGTGATCACTCCTTGGATATTGGGATAGAAATCCATACAAATCATTATAGGAAGAGGAGGGTATCGAACGCCATAACGAAAAACGTTAGGGCGCGGGTAGTAAAAAACGTGACAGGAAGAGGAGAGGTTGGCGTCGGCCGTGAGGTTGACTTTTTCGAAAAAAGGCACTAGAATCCCTTGTATCGACAAGCGCGAGGCGCGTTCATCGTAAAGGAGGGGACGTTATGGCAGCATTCGATACGGTTTCATCGCACGGTCGTCGCGCCGGAGCGTTCTCCTTTACCGGCGCGGATCCTCTTCAGGGGATCTGCGCGGGGGATGCATGATTCGCAATCGTTAGAATTCACGCGCCGCGTATATTCCTTTGAAGCAGGGTCCGCCTTCCGAGCGAGCCCTGTTTTTTTGTGCGTTTTTGTGCGTGCGGCCTTTGGACGGGCGAAACGAGTCGAAACGGATTCCTGAAAGGAAAGGGTGCCAATGGGAAAGAACTACTACAGGGAAGCGGTCGAATGCGCTCCGCGCGAGGAGATCTCGAGGTGGCAGAGCGAGGGCCTCGTCAGAAGCGTCAGAAACGCCTACGAGAATTCCGGGTACTATCGGGAAAAGATGAGGAGGCACGGGGTGGATCCCTCCGCCATCAACGGCGTCGAGGACCTCCATAAGCTGCCCTTCGTCTCGAAGGACGACCTGCGCGAGGCTTATCCTTACGGGCTGCTCTGCCGTCCGCTCTCCGAGTGCGTGCGCGTCCATTCGACGAGCGGCACCACCGGCAAGCGCGTCATCGCGTTCTACACCCGGCACGACATCGACGCGTGGGAGGACTGCTGCGCGCGTGCCCTCGCCGCGGCCGGCGGAACGAGGGATGACGTCGTGCAGGTCTCCTACGGCTATGGGCTCTTTACCGGCGGCGCGGGGCTCCACGGCGGCGCGCACAAGCTCGGCTCGCTGACGCTGCCCATGTCCTCCGGCTCGACCGACCGTCAGATCCAGTTCATGCAGGATCTCGGAACGACGATCCTCTGCTGCACTCCGTCCTACGCCGCGTACCTCGGCGAGACGGTCGTCGAGAGAGGGCTGAAGGGGACTATCAAGCTGAAGGCCGGCATCTTCGGAGCGGAGGCCTGGAGCGAGGAGATGCGCCATGACATCGAGGAGAAGCTCGGCATCAAGGCCTACGACATCTATGGCCTGACCGAGCTCGATGGCCCCGGCGTCGGCTACGAATGCGAGGCGCAGCGCGGCATGCACGTCTGCGAGGACCAGTTCATTGCGGAGATCGTCGACCCGGATACGGGCGAGGCGATGCCGGACGGCGAGAAGGGCGAGCTGGTCTTCACGTCGCTCGACAAGGAGGCGTTCCCGATGATTCGCTACCGCACGCGCGACATCTGCACCCTTTCGCATGAAAAATGCCCCTGCGGGCGCACCCACGTGCGGATGGCGAAGCCGATGGGGCGCAGCGACGACATGCTCATCATCAAGGGCGTCAACGTGTTCCCGTCGCAGATCGAAACGGTGTTGATCAACAACGGCTACCTGCCGAACTACCAGCTCATCGTGGACCGCGTCAACAACACCGACACGCTCGAGATCAACGTCGAGATGAGCCGGGAGATGTTCAGCGACACGCTGGGCGAGATATCGGCGCACGAAAAAAAGCTCGTGAACGCGCTGCGGGGCTTCCTTGGAATCTACGCGAGGGTGCGACTCGTCTCGCCGAAGAGCATCGAGCGCAGCGAGGGCAAGGCAAAGCGCATCATAGACAGACGAAAACTGTATTAGGGAAGCGCTGATTAAAACAAAAATGCATGTTTTTAAGGAAAAATATGCAAAACTTCTATGTGCAAAAATACCCAGCGCTTCCCTAAAAATTAACATGGGGGCTTTGCCCCCAAGCCCCCACGCCGCTATCCTGAGACTGATCGGCCCGCAAGCGAAGCGAGCGGCTGCCGGAAGGCTCCCCTCTGGGGATAGCGGCGGCCCCGGCAAGTTCCTTCCTCAAAAGCGGCAAGCTGGGGTACCACAGGGGGCTTCGTGGATTAAATCAGTGTTTCCTTAGAAATTAGGGAGGAGAACATCGTGAAGGGGGAAAGGACAATGACGGCCAAACAGATTTCCGTCTTTCTGGAGAACAGGCCGGGCAAGCTGGCGGAGTTCGTCGACCTTCTGCGCGGCAGCGGGATCGACATGCGGGCTCTTTCTCTTGCGGAGGCGGCCGACTTCGGCGTTCTTCGCACGATCGTCAGCGACCCCGACAGGGCGCAGCGCGTGCTGGCCGAGGCCGGGTTCATCTCGGCGGTGACCCCGGTGCTTGCGGTGGCGGTATCCGACGAGCCGGGGGCGCTCTATCGCATCCTCGAGATACTGAGGGACGCCGAGATCAACCTTGAGTACAGCTATGCCTTCACCACGCGCAGAAATCAGGGCGCGTACATGGTCTTCCGCGTCGCCGACGACTGTATCCCGAGGGCGGCGGAGCTCCTTGCCCGAAACGGGATAGAGGTGATAGCGCAGGAGGAAATCTACGGCCTGTAGGGCGGCGCCGATCTTGGATCGGCGCCTCTCTGAGCTCTTGCAACCGGGGAGCCCGACGCTCCTCGGTGGGAAACCAAACGCCCTCAGCTGAGGTCGAGGTACCCCTCGCGGATTGCGTAGCGGGTCAGCTCGGCCATGCTGTTGCAGCCCACCTTGTCCATGATGCGGCGCCGGTGCGTGTCGACGGTGTTCTTGCTGATGTCGAGCCGCGCGGCGATCTGCTTGGCGTTCAGCCCTTTGACGAGGAGCTTCAGGACGTCCTGTTCGCGGTCCGACAGGGGAGAGGCGGACGACTTCGCCTCCGCCTGCAGCAGGCGCAGGTAGTCCTCGATCAAGGCGGGCAGCACGGATGGGGTCAGGTAGTATTGCCCGGCCACGACGGCGCGGATGGCCGTGTAGAGCTCGTCGGAGGTGCATTCCTTGAGGATGTAGCCTCGGGCTCCCGCCTTGAGGCTCTCCACGACGAGCTCGCGGTCGCCGTGCATGGACAGGACCAGCACCCTGATCCCGGGAAACTTCTCGGAGATCTGTCGGGTCGCCTGTATCCCGTTGAGGCGCGGCATGGTCATGTCCATCAGGACGACGTCCGGTTCCATCAGGGCCGTCTGTTCCAGCGCCTCCAGCCCGTCCCGGGCCTGTCCTGCCAGCTCGATGTCCGGCGCCTTGAGGATCAGCTCCTTCAGCCCCTCCAGGAAAAGCTCGTGGTCGTCGGCAAGGAGCACGCGGATGCTCATTTGAACTCCCCCTCCCTCAGCTTCAGGGGGCAGGACATCGCCACCGTCGCCCCCTCGCCCGGGACGGACACGATCCGGACGCTGCCGCCGATGGCCTGAAGGCGTTCGCGGATGCTGAAGAGCCCGAAGCCCTTGGCGGCCCTGGCGAGCGCGGCGTCCTCCAGGCTGAAGGCGGGGTCGAACCCGTGTCCGTCGTCCTCGACGGCGACCATGATCCTGCCGGGACCGCGGTTGACGATGATGGTGACCCGGCTTGCCCCGGAGTGCTTGATCGCGTTGAGCATCAGCTCGCGCGTCATGCGGTAAAGGATGATGCAGATGGCGTCGTCGGCGTTGAACTCCCCGATGGTGCCGCGGGAGCGCAGGCTCCATTCGATGCCCTGAGGCTCCAGCAGGGACTTCGCCAGCGCCTCGAGCGCCGGGTTGAGCCCCACCTCCTTGAGGACGGGCGGGCTCAGCTCGAAGATCAGGCTGCGGCTCTGGGAGATGAGCCGTTCCGCCGCCGCCGCCAGGCGTTCGATCTCCCTGCGGACGGAGGGCGCCAGGTCGTCCTCCATGAGCCTGCGGAGCGTCTTGAGCTGTGCGACGAGCTCGTAGCCGATGCGGTCGTGGATGTCCGCGGCGATCGCCCGCCGCGTGTTCTCCTCGCTGAGCGTCAGCTGGGCGGCCAGCGCGCGCAGCTCCTCCTGCTTGTCCTTGAGCGCGTCGCTCGAGAGCTTCCAGTCCGTCTTGTCCATGAAGATCACCGCGGCCCGCCTCCGCGGCAGAGGAAAGGCGATCGCCTCGAGGTAGCTGCCGGCGTCGCGGCTCTCGCCCTCGCAGTGCACCGTGTGCCCCAGCCGGATGCAGTCGACGATGATCCTCGGCCAGCATGCCTCGGACCTCGGCCACACGTCGAGGAAGTTGTGCCCTACGATGTCCCGCTTTCTCACCCTCATCACGCGCTCGTAGGCCGGGTTGACGTCGACGTAAAAGATCCTGTCGGCGCTCAGGACGCTTCGAACATCGCCCTCGACATGATAAAGGGCGATGGGGTTGAATACCCTTTCAAAAAAGATCTGATACGAAAACTGGTCTTTCCCCATTCCTGAAACCCCTCTTGTCGAAACTCCATGGTCGCACCCCCGGAATTTCGAGCGCCCCGAGCCGGATCGGGCACGTATCCGCGATGAGGAAGAACGGGTTTTCCCGGTCCGGGGACCCCGTTCTGCTTCATCGTCGCCTTTATTCCTTCGCGGGGAGGATGCCCGTCCCTCCCGCGTCGAGGACGAAACGCCCGACGATGCTCTGGAGCTTCTCGGACGTCTCCGCCATGCGCTGCGCCTCGCCCGCTATCGACTCCGCCGCCTGCGTCGTCTCCCTCGTGGCGGTCCCCACGCTCTGGCCGGAGGCCACCGTCCGGTCCGTCGTCTCCGCCACGCGCTGGATGGAATGGCTCATCTCCGAGCTGGACGCCGCCTGTTCCTCCGACACCGCCGCTATGCTCTGGATCGACTCCGTCAGCCTGCCCAGAGCCCTGAGCGCGTCGTCGAGCTTCTTCTGCGTCTCGACGGTCTTCTTCGTCGTCTCGCTCAGCAGCGTGCCGGTCCTCTCCGTCGCCTCGATCGAACTTCCGGAGCTCTCCTGGAGCTCCGTGATGAGGCTGTTGACCTGCGAGGCCGCCCGCGCCGACTCCTCGGCCAGCTTGCGCACCTCCTCGGCCACCACGGCGAACCCGCGCCCGGCCTCGCCCGCACGCGCCGCCTCGATCGCCGCGTTCAGCGCCAGCAGGTTCGTCTGGTCGGCGATGGAGGTGATGGTGGACACGAACCCCGCGATGGACTCCACGGATTCCTCCAGCCCGCGCAGCCGCCGGATGCTCTGGACGGAGACCTCCCCGGCGTTTCGGATGTTCTCGAGGGCCTCGTTCAATTCCCTGAAGGAGCTCTCGGACTTCTCCATGACCTGTGCCGCCCCCTCGGCCCCGTTCGTGGCGGCCTGAGCGGACGCCTGGGCTCCCGATGCGATCTCCTCGATGGAGTCGTTCGCGGCCTGGAGTGCCGAGGCGTTGTCCTCCATCATGTGCAGGATGCGCTCCATCGAGGCGGAGACCTCCTCCATGGAGGCGAGCGTCTCCTCCGACAGGGCCGCGAGCGTCTCGGACTGGCGGGCCGTGTCGTTTGCCGCGGAGCGGATGTCCGTCATGCTCTCCCTCAGGGAGGCGACGGTGGAGTTCAGCTTCCGGGCGACGTGGGCCAGCTCGTCCCTGCCGGAGTCGTCGTAGCGGACGGTGAGGTCCCCGGCGCCCAGGCGTTCGGTGGAGTCCTGGATACCGCGTACGCTGCGGGTCAGGCCGCGGTTGACGAGCAGGATGACGAGGCCGATGACGACGAGGGCCACGGCGGCGATGACGACAAGAAGGAACGTGAGGGAGCTGACGCGGGTCCGGATCTCACTTGCGGGATAGGCGACGGCCAGGAAAAAACCCGTCCCGGTGGGGGTGAAGAACGCCTTGGTCTCCATGCCGCCGTAAACGTACTCCTGTGCGCCCGTCTCTCCGCGGATCATCCTCTGCGCGGCCTCCCTGAGGGCTTCGGGAACCTGGGGATCGGCGGTCATGTCGACCTTCATGATGTCCTCCGGATGGGGCCCGGACAGCATCAGACCGCTCTTCAGCAGAAGGAATCCGTACCCCTTGTCGAGGATCTGGAGGCGATTCACGAGATCGTGGAGCCCGTCCAGAAGGATATCGCCGCCCATGACGCCCAGCAGCCTGCCGCCGTCGTCGTAAACGGCCCTCGACACCGAGAGGACCGTGTCCTGAACCTCATCGTCGACATAGGGATCGGAGAGCACGACCCTGCCCTTGCCCTCGACGGCCTTCCGGTACCAGTCCCGGGTTCGGGCATCGTAGCCCTCGGGCTCCTGCCAGGCGCTGGCGTCCGACATCCTCCCCGTGGACTCCAGACCGAAATAAAGCGCCCTGAGCCCGTGCGACCGGCCGACCTGTAAAAGTCCCTTCAGGAAGTCCTCGATGCTCCCCTCCTCGTCGACGCCCTTTTGCACCCAGTTCTGCCGCACGACCTCGGCACAGGTGTCGAGGACGGAGAAGGCGGTGTCGAAGCGTTCGTCGATGGCCTTGGCGGATGCCCTGACGGTATCCATCCCCGCGGCGTCCACCAGGTTCACGATGGCCGATCTGCCCCGGAAATAGGTGATGGCCGTCATGGCGGCGATCACGAACAGGACGAAGAAGAGCATCAGGTAGAGCTTCTTGCGAATCGTCATTTTGGAACCATCAATCCTTTCAGCCTGTCGATCTTTATGTTTAGCGGATATTTACCGGCCCGGGCGCCCATGGTACGGCGTTTCCCGGTTCATGCGGACGGGACGGCGTCAGCCCCTCACCAGGTTCGGCGGTTCCCTGCCCTCGAGCGCCGCGGCGATGTTCCGGACCACGACGAGCCCCATGTTGGTGCGCGTCTCCACGGTGGCGCTGCCGATATGGGGCGTCATGACCACGTTGTCCAGAGCCTTCAGCCCCGGTTCGGGGTTCGGCTCGTTCTCGAACACGTCGAGCCCCGCGCCCCGGATCGTGCGGGCCTCCAGTGCCCTGGCGAGGGCCTTCTCGTCGACGACCGGGCCGCGCGACGTGTTGATCAGGATCGCACTGGGCTTCATGAGCCCCAGTTCGCGCTCCCCGATCAGATGATGCGTCTCGGGCGTCAGGGGAACGTGAATGGAGACGAAATCCGAATCCCTCAGGAGCTCGTCCAGCGCGGCAAAGCGTCCGCCCGTCTCCGCCTCGAACTCCGGGGAGGGGCGGCGCCCCGAGTACAGGACCTTCATGCCGAACCCGCGGCTCTTGAGCGCGAAGTTTCGTCCGATGCGTCCCGCGCCGACCACGCCCAGGGTCCGGCCCGTGATGTCGGCGCCCAGCATGAACTCGGGCTGCCAGCTGAAGGTCCCGGAGCGCATCAGCCGGTCTCCCTCCGCCACGCGCCGCGCCGCCGCAAAGAGAAGGGCCCAGGCCATGTCCGCCGTCGCATCGTTCAGGACGTCCGGCGTGTTCGTCACCCAGACCCCCCGTTTTCGCGCCTCGGGAACGTCGATGTTGTTGTAGCCCACCCCGTAGTTGGCGAACAGGCGGCACTGCGGTCCCGCCGCGTCGAAGACCTCCGCGTCGATGCGGTCGTTCAGGAGGCACAGCACGGCGTCCCGTCCGCGTACTCCCCGGAGCAGCTCCTCCCGCGTCGCCGGGCGCGGCTCGGCGTTGACCTCGAAGTCGCAGATCTCCTTCAGTTTCTCCATGACCGGATGCGGCAGCAGCCGCGAGACGTAAACGTTGCCCTTCCGATTCATGACCGTCCCTCCATCTCTATATTTTTCAGGAAAATGTTTCTCGAAAAAACGGCTTCCGGCGGAGTGCGGGTCCTACCCGTGGCCCCGTATCTCTAGTATTATAGTCCGTTCGCGTCCGGGCGATCCCTTTGTATTTTACGTTAAAGTACCCTCCTTTGTTCAATCCGCACATCTATAATGGGTTCATGCCGTCGGCCCGCCCGGGGACTTCCCGGCGGCAAAAACGAATTTGGAGACGCACAACGACATGAAATTTCTGACTGCGGGGTTCCGGCGCGAGGACCTTCTGCGCATCGCGCCCGGGGACCTTCCCCTCCTGGCCGGGGAGGTCCGCGAGCGCATCATCGAGACGGTGAGGGAGAACGGCGGGCACCTGGGCTCCTCGCTGGGCGCCGTGGAGCTGACCATGGCGCTGCTGCGGAGGTTCGATCCGCTTCACGACCGCATCGTCTTCGACGTGGGGCACCAGGTCTACCCCTACAAGCTCCTCACGGACCGGGCGGACCGCTTCGACACGCTCCGCCTCAAGGACGGGATCTGCGGCTTTCCCCGCCGTTCCGAGAGCCCCTGCGACCACTTCAACACGGGGCACAGCAGCACGTCCGTCTCCGCGGCCCTCGGCTACGCCAAGGCGCGCGACCTGCTGGGGCAGGACCACCACGTCGTGGCCTTCACCGGCGACGCCGCGCTCATCAACGGACTGGCCTTCGAGGCCCTGAACCACGTCAAGGAGACCAAGACCCGCCTCATCATCGTCCTGAACGACAACAAGCACTCCATCAGCCCCCGCGTCGGAGGGTTCGCCACCATGCTGGCGCGTCTCTCGGCCAGCACGTCCTACAACCGGATCAAGGCGGCCATCAAGGAGTGCTGCCGGGCGCTGCCCGCCGGGGAGGCCCTTCAGCGCCGCCTCGAGGGCATCCACGACCAGATCAAGGCCCTGGTGAAGCCCGCCAACATCTTCGACGACCTGGACATCAACTACTGGGGCCCCTTCGACGGGCACGACATCCAGGCCTGCGAGATGATCTTCGAGCTGGCCAAGGGCTACGACCGTCCCGTCCTCCTTCATTTCAACACGGTCAAGGGCAGGGGGATGCCCGAGGCCGAGGAGAACCCCACGAAGTACCATCAAATGTCGCCCCGTTCCGAGTCGGAGCGCCCCAAAGCGCGGACCTGGAGCGAGGCCGCGTCCTCCGTGACGGAGCAGCTGGCGAAGGCCGACCCGCGCATCGTCTGCCTCACCGCCGCCATGGCGACGGGCGTGAAGCTGGAGCACTTCCGCTCCGAGTTCCCCGACCGGTTCTTCGACGTCGGGATCGCCGAGAGCCACATGCTGACCCTGGCCGCGGGGATGGCCGCCGGGGGGATGAGGCCCTGGGTCTTCATCTACTCCACCTTCCTCCAGCGCGCCATGGACCAGCTGACCCACGACATCGCCCTCCAGGACCTGCCGGTCGTCCTCATGGTCGACCGCGCCGGGCTGGTGGGATCGGACGGGGACACGCACCAGGGGCTGCTTGACGTTTCCTGGTCCCGTGCCATCCCGAATCTGGAGGTGTACGCCCCCTCCGACGAGGCCTCCCTGCGCCAGATGATGGCCCACGCCGCGAGCCGGAGCGGCCCCACCCTTATCCGCTACCCGCGCGGTTCCCTGCCCATCCGGAACGACCTCTTCTCCGGACGGGAGCCGCTGGGGGCGGTGCAGCTCCGCAGCGGCACGGGCTGGGCCCTCATGGGACACGGCGTCGCCGTTCACATCCTTCTGGACGTCCACGAGCGGGCCCGGGCCTCGGGGCTTTCCGAGCCCGCCGTGTTCGATATCCGGCGGCTCAAGCCGCTGGACGCGGAGTTCCTGGACGAGACCCTGCGGCGCTATCCGATGGTGGCGGTGGCGGAGGAGAACTATCTTGACGGCGGGGTCGGCGAGGCGGTAGCGGCGAGGATCGCGGAGGGCGGGCACCCGACGCTCCTGCGGCGCTTCGGGGTCCCCGACGTCTGCGTCCCGCACGCGACGATCCCCGAACAGAGGGAGCTCTACGGCCTGACGGCGGAGAACATCCTTTCGGAGTGCCGGTCCGTCCTGCCCGTGCGGGCCCACACGGCCTGAGGGTACGGCCCGAGAGGATGCCCCGAAAGGAACGCCTGGACAAGCTGCTGGTGGACCGCGGCCTGGCCGAGACGCGGAACCGGGCCCAGGCGCTGATCATGGCCGGGAAGGTTCGGGCCGACGGCGCGGTCGTGACCAAGGCTGGGACCCCCCTGTCCCCGGAGTGCCGTCTGGAGGTGGAGGAGGGGCGGCGCTGGGCCAGCCGCGGCGCCCACAAGCTGCTGAGGGCCTTCGAGGTCTTTCCTCTGGACGCGGACGGCCGCGTCTGTGCCGACATCGGCGCCTCCACCGGGGGGTTCACGGACGTCCTTCTGGATCGTGGCGCGCGGAGGGTCTACGCCGTGGACGTCGGGTACGGCCAGCTGCTTTGGCGCCTGGCCTCCGACCCACGCGTCGCCGTCATGGACCGGACGAACGCCCGGAACCTGACCTCCGCCGACTTCGACGAGCCGGTCAGCCTCGCCGTCTGCGACGCCTCCTTCATCTCCCTGACCCTCATCCTTCCGGCGATCGACGCGTTTCTGTCCGCGGACGGATCGGCTCTGGTCCTCGTCAAGCCTCAGTTCGAGGCGGGCCGCGAGCGTCTGGGGCGGGGCGGCGTGGTGCGGGACCCCGCGGTCCATGCCGCGGTCCTGGACGAGGTGACGGACTTCATCGCGCGGCGTACGCGGTTCTTCGTCGCGGGGCTGACCTGGTCCCCCATCCTGGGGCCCGAGGGAAACATGGAGTTTCTCTGCTGGCTGACGCGGGAGCCCCGAGAGCTCTTCGTCGATATCGGGACGCTGGTCGGGGAGGCCCACCGGGCCCTTCACCCAGGCCGGGCGTCCGCGGGATGAGGACGCGTTATGCGGAATGGGATTCCAAAGGGATTCGTCCCTTTGGTGGGGTTCGGGGCGACGCCCCGAGTTTTATCGTTTTTGTTTTTACGGCGAGGGGTTGTCTGTATGGATGAGCATCGGAACGGCGGGGAGCGAGATCGGATGGTTGGGGACGACGGTCCTTTTCGGGCGGCGGCGGAACGGGCCTTCAGCAGGCTGGGGGAGGAGGTGAAGCTGGACACGGACCGTCCGGCGCGCACCGGATTCTCCGAGATCGTCTACTGCCCCGGCAAGAGCGACGAACAGCTTCGGACCATCGCCCGCGCATTTGCGGGGAGCTCCGAGAACGTGCTGTTCTCGCGCATCACGCCCGAGCAGCACGCCGTGATCGCCGCGGAGCTCCCGGATGCCGTCCACCACGGCGTGGCGCGTCTCTCCGGGCTGAGGCGCAGGCCGTCCGACCATTGCCGGGGCGTCGCCGTCGTCACCGCGGGCAGCAGCGACGTGCCCGTGGCGGAGGAGGCGGCGCTGACCGCCGAGTACATGGGCTGCGACGTGATGCGTCTCTACGACGTGGGGGTCGCGGGCCTGCACCGTCTGCTGGCCCACCTGGACTCACTGCGGTCGGCCCGTGCCATCGTCGCCGTCGCGGGGATGGAGGGGGCGCTTCCGACGGTCGTCGCGGGGCTGGTGAGCTGCCCGGTGGTCGCCGTGCCCACCAGCACGGGCTACGGGGCCAACTTGGGCGGAATCGCGCCGCTGCTGACCATGTTGAACTCCTGCGCCATGGGCGTGAGCGTCGTGAATATCGACAACGGCCTGAGCGCCGGCTATCTGGCGGCCCGCATCGTCCGCCAGATCCACGAGGCGGGGGCGCGGGCATGATCACGCGCCCGCTCCTGGAACATATCTTTGCGGCTGCGAGCATCGAGCGGTGGAACGACCATCCGCATCCGGCCGTCTTCACCGAGCTGGGCAAGCAGGCCCACAAGATGGTCGCCGCCTGGGTCCTGGGCAGGGCCGAGGAGGATGCGGGGCGCGCCGTGGACTGGAACGCCCTGATCGAGGGAGGAATCTTCGAGTTCCTGTACCGCGTCGTCGTCACGGACATCCGTCCTCCCGTGTTCCACAAGCTGATGCAGGACCGCGCCACGCGCGAGCAGATGGGGGAGTGGGTCTGCAAGAAGCTGGAGCCCGATCTGACGGCCTTCTCGCTCGAGGTGGCCCGGCGCTTCCGCGCCTATCACCGTGCGGAACCCGAGGGGCTGGAGCGGAGCATCCTGCGCGCGGCGCATTACATCGCCACCAAATGGGAGTTTAGCTTCATCCTGCACTGGAGCGCCGACATGTATGGCGTGGACCAGACGCGGCGGGAGATCGACGAGCAGATCTCCCGGATAGACCTGCCCGCCGCGCGGGAGATCCTGGAGAGCCCCGCGGACTCCAGGCTCTGGGGTTTCATATCGCTGGTGGGGCAGCTGACCTTCCAGAGGCGCTGGGCTCAGACCCCGCGGATCCCGCAGACCTCGGTCCTGGGGCACCTTCTCTTCGTCGCCCTTGTGTCCTGGATGGTCTCGCACGAGGTCGGGGTCTGTCCCAGACGTCTCTACAACAACTTCTTCGGGGGGCTCTTCCATGACATTCCCGAGGTGCTGACGCGGGACATCATCTCTCCCGTCAAGGCGTCCGTCGAGGGGCTTGACGAGATGATCCGACGCTACGAGAGGGAGGCGATGGAGGAGCGCATCTTCCCCCTCCTGCCCGAGGGGTGGCACCGGGAGCTGCGCTGGTACACGGAGGAGGAGTTCACGAACAAGACCTGGCAGGAGGGGCAGATCGACCCCGTGCAGCGGCACTCCGGGGACATCCCCCGGGAGCTGGACCGGGACTGCTACAACCCCATGGATGGGCACATCATCGAGATATGCGACAAACTGGCCGCCTACATCGAGGCCTCCGTCTCCATCCGTACGGGCATCCGTTCCCCCGCGCTCGAGGAGGGAAAGCGGCGCCTCTACGACCGCTTCCGCCAGGCCCGGATCGAGGGCCTCTCCCTGGGCTACCTGTTCGAGTACTTTCGGTGAAGGGGCCTCGCAGGCCGCTTCGACCAGGAGAGCCGTCATTGTGAGGATTCAGCTGTCCGACCGTTTCGGGTATGGAAGGATGCTGCGTTTTGTGGCCCCGTCCGTCGTCATGATGATCTTCACGTCGATCTACAACGTCGTCGACGGTTTTTTTGTCTCCAACTTCGTGGGCAAGGTGCCCTTCGCCGCGATCAACCTGATGATGCCCCTGTTCATCTTCATGATGGCGCTGGGGTTCATGCTGGGGACCGGCGGGAGCGCGATCGTCGCCCAGACGCTTGGAGAGGGCAAAAAAGAGCTTGCCAATCGATACTTTTCACTGTTGATATACGCGACCCTGGCTGCGGGGACCTTCATAACGGTCCTGGGCCTGCTGGGCCTGGAGAGGATCGCCGTCTGGCTCGGCGCTCGGGGCGAGATGCTCGACAACTGCATTCTCTACGGACGGGTCATCCTGCCCTCGATGCCGCTGTTCCTGGTCCAGAGCGCTTTTCAGAGCTTTTTCGTCACCGCGGAAAAACCCAAGCTCGGCTTGGCCTTCACGGTGGCGGCGGGGGTCGCGAACATCGTCCTGGATGCCCTCTTCGTGATGGTGTTCCGATGGGGACTTGCAGGCGCCGCCGCGGCAACGACCGCGAGCGTGGCTGTCGGCGGCCTTGGGCCGCTCGTCTACTTTGCGCGGCGAAACGACAGCCTGCTTCGTTTGGGCGGAACGGAGGTGATGGCGGGCGTCCTGATCCAATCGTGCGTCAACGGGTCCTCCGAGCTGATGAGTACCCTTTCGGGATCCGTCGTGACGGTTCTGTACAACCATCAGCTGATGAATCTCGCGGGTGACGACGGCGTCGCCGCGTTCGGCGTGATCATGTACCTGAGTTTCATCTTCACGGCCGTCTTCATGGGGTACTCCGTCGGCATCGCGCCGGTGATCGGGTACCATTACGGTGCGGGAAATGTCTTGGAACTGCAAAGCCTGTTTCGAAAGGGCCTGACGCTGATCGCCGCTGCGGGAACGGCGATGCTGTGTGTCTCGCTGCTGGCCTCCGGGCCCCTGACCGGGATCTTCGTCGGGTACGATCCCGCGCTTCGGGAGATGACGCTTCGGGGCATGCGGATATACGGGCTGTCCTTCCTGTTCTGCGGGTTCAACATCTTCGGCTCCGCGTTCTTCACCGCGCTGGGGGACGGCATTACCTCCGCCGTCATCTCATTTCTGCGGACGCTCGTCTTCGAGTCGTCATCCGTCATGCTCGTGCCGCTCGTGTTTGGCCTCGACGGCGTATGGGGCTCGGTCATCGCGGCGGAGCTGCTGGCGCTGGGGGTTACGGCCCTGTCGTTCGCCATGAAGAAAAAGCGGTACGGCTATGTTTAGGATGAGGCGGACTCGAACGTCGAACCGGGACCGACCGCACCGGCGGACATGAAAGGCGGTTCCCGCCCCCGCCTCGCCGATGCGGAATGGCCCTGAACGGAAATGTCAGGCGTCGCTGCGCGGCGCTTCCGGGGAGCGCTTGTCCTGGGTGCCGCCGAAGGCCCGTTCGACGAACGGACGCACCAGGTCGATGGGGATGGGGAAGAACGTGGTCGAGCTCTTCTCGGCGCCGATCTCCCGGATGGTCTGGAGGTAGCGGAGCTGCAGGGTGACGGGCGAGACCTCCATCTGCTTGGCGGCCTCGGAGAGCTTCGTGGCGGCCTGGAGCTCGCCCTCGGCGGCGATGATCTTGGCGCGCCGCTCGCGCTCGGCCTCCGCCTGGCGGGCCATGGCGCGCTTCATGCCCTCGGGCAGCTCCAGCTCTTTGACCTCG
The DNA here is from genome assembly GCF_963544685.1 of uncultured Fretibacterium sp. Classification (NCBI taxonomy): domain Bacteria; kingdom Thermotogati; phylum Synergistota; class Synergistia; order Synergistales; family Aminobacteriaceae; genus Fretibacterium; species uncultured Fretibacterium sp. Next base: position 21,776 of record NZ_CAUUGJ010000028.1, read on the forward strand.
ACGGCGCTCACCTTGATGCCCCACGGGTCGGTGCGCTCGTCAATGATCTTCTGGAGCTCGTGGTTGATCTTCTCGCGGGAGGAGAGCACCTCGTCCAGCTCCACGGACCCGACGACGGAACGCAGCGTGGTCTGGGCCAGCTGGCTGGTGGCCAGAACGTAGTTCTCGACCTCGACGACGGAGTGGGACGGGTCCAGGACCCGGAAGTAGACGACCGCGTTGACCTTGATGGGCACGTTGTCCTTGGTGATGACCTCCTGGACGGGAACGTCCATGGTCAGGATGCGCAGGTCCACGCTTACGGGGCGGTCGATGACCGGGATGAGGAAGACGATGCCGGGCCCGCGGCTGCCGGCCAGCCGTCCGAGCCGGAAGATGACCAACCGCTTGTACTCCGGCACGATCCTGACGGACGAGGACAGGATCAGCAGCACGATGAGCAGAATGCCGATCCAGCTGCCGATGTCCGAGAACAGAGACGCCAATTCGTTCACGTTGATGATCATGAATAACACTCCTTGCCCTTCAAAATGTGTCAAAAGCATAGCATAAAGCCGCTCTCCGCGCCGTCCGTAAAACTCCCCGGCGCCGAAACTTTTTCGAGCCGTTACGGCTCTCTTTTCGAAAACGGAGTACAATGAACGGGTGTTCCGGGGCCGTTCGTGCCCGCGCCTACGGCAATCAGGATGGGGAGGCTGTTCATTGTCCGCGTCGTTCGATCCCAGTTCCGTTCCTTTGCGCGTCCTCGTCACGGGGACGCGAGGCAAGAGCAGTCTCGTCCGCCTGCTGCACGCGGGGCTCCTTGCGTGCGGCCTCAGGTCCTGCGCGCGCATCACGGGGGTCCTCCCGCGCGAGCTGTCCCCATCGGGCTGCCGGACGATCCGCCGCGCCGCGCCGGCTCACGTCCGGGAGATGCGCTGGTGGCTCGCGCAGGTCCCGCGGGGCACGGATGCCGTCGTCATGGAGAACAGCGCCGTCGCCCCGGAGCTTCAGGAGGCTGCGGGAGCCTGGCTGCGTCCGACTCTGGTGGTGTGGACGACGCTGCGGTCCGACCATGCGGAGGCCTGGGGGCCGGGCATCGAGGGGGCGGCGCGCGCCCTGACGAAAGGGGTGCCGTGCGGCGTCCCGGTGGCCGGCGGACCGGAGACCGCTCATCCGGGGCTGACGAGCCTTCTGCGTGAGCGTGGCTGTCCGCTGCACATCCTGTCCGGACCGGAAACGCCGGCATCGCACCGTGAGGCGAACCTGGATCTTGCGCTCCACGCGCTCTCGCTCTGCGGGATCCCCGCGGAACGGCTCTCCGCCGCGCGGCTGGAGATGGCGGCCCTGTCCCCCGACATCGCGGACTTCCGGGTGCTGGGGGAGGGGGAGGACCTGCTGGCCGCGGCCTTCTCCGCCAACGAGGCGGAGAGCACCGGGCGCCTTTTCGGGGAGACGGGCTGGGACCCTTCGGAGACGACGCTGCTGTACCACCACCGCCCGGACCGTCCCGAGCGGCTGCGCGGCTTCCTGCCCTGGATAGCGTCACGGCCCTGGAGACGGACCGTCTTCACCCGGACAGGGGGCCCTTTTTTCACGCTTCCCTTCACCCCGTTCGCGCGTCTGAGCTGGGAGGACGGCATCAGGGACGCGACGTCGTTCGAGGCGTGGCGCCGGGGGCGCGGCCGGGTCTTCGCCTGCGGCAACGTCGCCGGGTGGCCGCTGGAGTTTCTGGCCCGATGTGAGGATGTGAGGCTGTCATGAACGCGTTGTTCCTTGTCCCGGCCCCGGCCGTATCCCTGGTTCTCCGGGAGGGGCTCGTCGTCGGGCTCGGGGTCCTGTTCGGGCTGGTCTGGGGCCGGCGGACGGGCTGGGGC
>NZ_CAUUGJ010000029.1:0-22946 GCF_963544685.1 uncultured Fretibacterium sp.
CATCTACTGCCGTCCCGACCAGGTGAAGGACGAGGTGATCGGCATCATCGACCTGTACCGCTACTTCTACAAGGACGTCTTCGGTTTCGATTACGCGGTCGAGCTCTCGACGCGGCCGGAGAACTCGATGGGCGAGCCGGAACAGTGGGAGATCGCGGAGGCGGCGCTTCGGGACGCGCTGGAGGCGACGGGCACGCCCTACCGGGTCAACGAGGGGGACGGGGCCTTCTATGGGCCCAAGATCGACTTCCACCTGGAGGACTGCATCGGCAGGACCTGGCAGTGCGGCACCATTCAGCTGGACTTCCAGATGCCGGAGCGCTTCGACATGCACTACGCCGGGGCGGACGGCCAGGAGCACCGGCCCGTCATGCTGCATCGGGCTCTCATGGGCAGTCTGGAGCGTTTCCTCGGCATCCTGATCGAGCACTACGCCGGCGCGTTCCCGTTCTGGTGCGCCCCCGTTCAGGTGAAGCTCATCCCCATCGCCGAGGAGCACCGGGACTACGTTCAGGAACTGGCGGAGACCCTCGGCGGCTGGGGCCTGCGCGTGGAGACGGACGAGCGCGACGAGAAGCTGGGGAAACGCATCCGCGACGCGCAGCTCCAAAAGGTCCCCTACATGATCGTGATCGGGGACAAGGAGAAGGAGGCGCGGGTCGTCGCGGTGCGCGAGCGCAGCAGGGGCGACCTGGGGAGCATGGATCTGGAGGCGTTCCGAAAGCTCCTCGACGGGGAGTTCAATCCCTCCCGGCGCTAGGGGAGGACTCGTTTTTCTGACCCCCGGCCGCGGGGCCTTCCGCTTCGTGCGGGGGCCCCGCGTTTCTTATGGGGATATCCCCCCGGCGAAGGCGTGGCGGGAGCTATGGTAAGATAAAAAAGTTGCCCTGCGATGGTATGGGCCGTTAAAAATTTGTACGGTGCATGGAGCGTGACGTTGATGAGAGCGTCGGTGAAGGAATGGACGGTTCGGGGCGCGGCGTTGTGCAGAAGCTGGCTGCGGGAGGAGTGGGCGACGCTGCTGAGCACGACGGTGGGGACGGCCCTCGTCTGCTTCGCCATCGTCGCGCTGGTGGTTCCCTATAAATTCGCCGGGGCCGGGGTGACCGGCATCGCGCTCATCACCCATTACCTCTGGGGCATCTCCCCGGCCTGGTTCATCACGGTAGGGAACGTGCTTCTGCTGCTCTGGGGCTGGCGCTTTCTCTCGACGCGCTTTGCCCTCTGGACGCTTTACGTGACCGTCCTGACCAGCCTGATGGTGCCTTTCTTCGAGTGGTTCCGCTATCCCGTCATCGAGAACACCCTGTTGGCCGCGATCTTTTCCGGCGTGGTGAGCGGCGTCGGCTTCGGGATGCTGTTCCGCGTGGACGCCTGCTCCGGCGGGACGGACGTGGTGGTGATGGCGGCAAAGAAGCGATGGGGCGTGGACGTCGGAGCGATGTCGTTCTACATCAACATCGTCATCCTGCTCGGTTCCTTCGCCGTCGTCACCCTGGAGCAGATGCTCCTCGGGGCGTTTCTGCTCTACATCGAGACGATGGTCATCGACAACGTCGTCCGCTCCTTCCACCGGCGCACCCAGATCCTGGTCATCAGCGCCCGGCACAGGGAGATCGCGGGCTTCATCATGACGGAGCTCGAGCGTTCGGCCACCCTCATCCCCGCGACGGGGGCCTACCGCGGCGCGTCCGTCGAGATGCTTCTGGTGGTGCTGCCCCGCCGGCAGGTCCCGCCGCTCAAGCGTTTCATCGCGTCGGTAGACCCCACCGCGTTCGTGATCCTCTCCGACGTCTCGGAGGTGGTGGGCGAGGGGTTCAGGAGCTGGCTGCACGCCTGATCGCCTCATGGGGCTGCGAGGCCGGCCGGCACGGTATTTTTTAGCGGGCCGGATGCCCGTTTCGGCCCGCCCGCCCTTTGCCGTCATGGGGACGCGGGGGCTGAAGCCGAATGGAAGGGCAGGGCCTTTTAGTATGCTACAATGAAATAAAGCCTCGGTTCATGGCATGTCGTTGATCTCGATCATAGACGGGAGGGTGTCGGGCTTGGATATTCGAGATAAGGGTTCTTGGAGATGGAAGGGCTCTTTTGTGTGCCGGCGGCATTTCATAGCGCCGTTTCCCGGGAGGATAAGATGAAGCTGGTGGTATCCTATCTCATCTATCCTGTCCTCTCACTTCTTCTCCTCTACCTGCGCAGCTCCTTTTTAGCGTATTTCCTCCCGCCCTCCACGGGCTCTCTGCTCGTCCGGGAGGTACTCTTGACGGCAATCGTGTATTTGTATTGCTTCTTCCTTCTTCCCCCCAGTATCGTGCGTTTCGTTGTGAAGCGGGAGGGCGTCCGATATGGCCTGGAGGCGTTTTTATATACGGCGTCCCTGACGGTCTTGTCCCTATGCCTGTCCTATGCGATTGGGGGAGTGATGCTTTTTCCCGGAATCCTGGACCTTATTGCCGTGCATAATATCCTGACCTACCGGACCACAGGGGGGAATACGACGGGGGTGAATGAGCGCAATATCGCGTCCCTGTTGTCCTTTGTGGTTCTGTCTGCGTGGGGATGGGTCGTGTTCGGAAACGGGTTCCCGTTTTCCAAGAATGGACTGGCATTGTGGGGGCCGCTGATAGGGGTGTACTACATATTGAACTCCCATAAAGACGTGTTCCAGGGAGCGGAGGAAGCCGCACGGGACAGGAAAGCTCCCGCTTCCTCCGCGGGCGCTCCCGTCCCTCGGGCACAGTCTGCGGATGTTCCGATGGGCAAGGCGGTCGTCTACCCATGGGAGGAAGAGCGCAGCGAGGGTTCCCATACGGAGACGGCGCTTGGGCCGGCCGCTGCAGAAGAGGTCCCCTCAGCGTCCTCGGAGGGTAGAGACGACGACGGCGGAGATCGGGACGGCGTATGAACGAAAAAAAGCCTTTTTGACCCATCGGCATTTGCTCAAGGTAGCCCGGAGGAGCAAGAAACGCAAAGGATGTTTCAGGTGCTTGCCTGGGCTTATCACTGTGTTGCTATGTCTTGTCCGTCGAGGCAGGAAGGATAGAACCGGCCGTGAATAATGCCTATCTTCACCTTGGAATTTCTCCTGATGCTACGATTGAGGAGATAGAACGGGCTTACGAGATCAAAAAGCGCCTCTATGAGCCCTCTCGCTTCATTCCGAACAGCCCGGAGCAGCAGGAAGCCCAGAGAATGAGCATGCTGATTGAGTTGGCTTATCATTTTGCCTCTACTGCATTTTATGCCTCTCATTCTCCACAGCCTGCGGTCCATGCGGCATATCCTGCAGACGACCATTCTACAGATTACCCATTACGGCTACAGCAGTCTTCAATAAAAAATGCGTGTTCGTATTCTCCCCCCTTGCCAGCGAGTGAGGCTCCGAAACGTGGGCGCTGGATAGCGGGTACACTTGCCCTGCTTGCTGTTTCTGTCCTGTGCCTTGCAGCGGCGATTTTTTTCAAGTCGGGTAAGCCGAATGGTAAAGTCGATATGAGAGCTATGCTACAGCGGGAGGGGACGTGGCAGACAACAGAAGTTACTCAGGCCAAGTCCTCGGGGCGTGGAATCGATTATGCGGCTTTGACGGAGAGAGTAATGCCGTCCATACTGCGAATCAATACGGATACGGGAAAATTCGGAAGTGGTTTCTTTGTCTCGGACAGAGGGGATATCCTTACGAACTATCACGTCATTGAGGGCGTTCGTTGGATTATAGCGTCTCCCTACAAGGGCGACCCCTTTTATGCTTTGGTGAAAGACACAGACAAGGAGAGGGACATGGCTCTGCTCGTTATGAGCGAGCCTATGGCGACGCCGTTCCTTCCGATTAAAGACTCTTTGCCCAGGCAGGGGAGGCTGTCATGGCAGTTGGCAATCCTAAAGGGCTTGATCGGACGGTTTCTAACGGGATTGTCTCGGCCTTTCGCGATGATGATACATTGATCCAATTTACTGCGCCTATTTCGCCCGGGTCGAGTGGCGGAGCGCTGATCGACTCAGACGGCAATGTCATAGGGATGCCTACGGGGGTGTTGGGCGATGGACAGAATCTGAACTTTGCCATAGCCTCTCCTGTGCTGAATCGATTTTTTATGGGGGCGAAGAATAAAGTTCCGGAGGCTATGCCGAAGATGTCCTCACGAAGGCCGGAGTCTTCATCGGTACTTCAGGAGGACAAGAATCTGCTCTTCGTGCGCAGTGACGGTAGCTACGAAGTCTACCTTGATCTCGAGCGAATCTTTTATGACAAAGAAACCTCACGGGCTACCTTCATATCCGTATGGTTCCCCTCAGAAAAAATCAAGGCAAGCCTGAAGAAGGATCCCAACTTCAAACTTATCGCAGGCAAGGAATTGGGAGTCTTCGTTCTTGTCTACATGGCTGATCTTTCTGATGGGACTTATGTTCACCTGCGAACCGTCAATTTTTACGCCGATGGTACCGTTGCGCGTGATTATACAAGGCCGCGTAGTCAACTTAAATGGGAAGCTCCTGAGAGAGACAGCCGCATTGAGAGTCTTATGCGTGTTCTGCTCCGACGTTATGGTAAGGCCGGCAATGTCGAAGCGACTAAGAAGAGGATAGGAGCAAGGAGTGGAGAAGATGGAATCTCCCTGCCGGATGAAAGGGGCTTCCTGGTTCATCGATGGGGGTGTTCCGTAGAGAGTATCAGAAAGTACGTCGCCGCTCCCTTGAAAAAGGTTGGGAACACAGGACGTCTGTTCTCCACACAGAAATCGTTCAAAGCCTTTCGATGTAAGGTTGATGTTTTTGTCCTCTACGAGTTCAATCGAAATCAGCTGTGTTCCATCAGCTTTCTTCTTGATAATGAGAGCGCAGGCGACTATGTGGATACCATTATTGAAGAGCTTGCAGACCTTTACGGAACGGATCCCTACGAGAATTATAAGGATGACTGCCATATCAGTTATTCTTGGAAAAATTCAGATCTGTTTGTGATTGTGGATTACACCCTGGAGGATAACAGGGAGTGGGTCAGTGTGAACTTTCACTACACTCCCTTGAAATTTGGGAAATAAGGATCGGTCATGCTGTCAAAGATATCGAATGATAGGCTTGGATCATTCTGTAAAAAATTCCGAGACATCGCTCCGGCCGAATAGCCCATTACCTCCTAGAACGGAAAATTCAAAGAGAGACGACTGCAAGGTCGAACGTAGGGCATCTATGAAAGCCTGCGTGCTTCGTTGGCTGTCGTCCCTTTGTTTAGTCTTTGTATATTCTCCCTTCTTCGAACCAAAGGCTGGCCGCTGCCGCAAAAGGTTCCCCGTTGTGGAAAAGGGCGGGAGAGGTTACAATAGCGCGTGCGAGAATGCTGTTACCAGGTAATAAAACCAAGTGTGCAATGCGGCTCGGCGGAGTCGGCCTGAAGGAGGCGGAACGCGTGCGCGGATGGTCCGGAATGGGCGGTGGAAAAAAATTCTGGGGAACGTTTTTCTGCGGATTGGTCCTGATCCTGGGGGGCCTTCGCACCCCTGCCCGGGGCGCGGAGCCGGGCTCCGAGGAACAGAGACGGAGGGCGCTGGAGATTCGCCTTGCCATCTCGCGTCTTTCCGAGACGCAGGTCGAGGAGCGGGAGTCCCTCTATCACGAGATTGTGGAATCCTGTCCGGCGACCGAGGAGGCCGAGGAGGCCCTGTGGGCGCTCTCCAACATCTATCTGGACGCCTTTCCGGAGCCTCAGGAGCAGACGGCGCAGGAGGTCCTGGAGCTCTTCCTGGATCGCTATCCGGATTCGGCCTGGGGACTGCAGGTCCGCGGCCGCCTGATTCTGCTGTACTCCGGGACGGAGAAGCGGGAGCGGGCCGCGGAGCTCTGCCGCGAGCTGCTGGGACAGCGGGCGGAGACGCTTCCGGCATCCTGCCGGCCCTTCGTCGCTTTGGCCGAGGCCGTCGTCTGGGACGAGGAACGGGACACGGAGAGGGCAAGGGAGGCCTACACGCAGGTTGCCCGCCTCTATCCGGGGACGCCTCAGGCCGAGCTCGCGGCCAGGCGCCTTGCGGCCCTCGCCGCCGGGGGGACGAAGGGGAAGTGAACGCCCGTGCCTGAACGGCTGTTTGCAACATCGGCCCCAGGGGACGAAGGCCCGGGGCCGGATTACATGATGGAGGCTGAAGTCGAATGGGTCACGAGGCGGCCGTAAGGGCCATATCGGTATATCTTCCGGAGGGGATTCTGGACAACGCGGAGCTGGTCCGCCAGTTCGGGACCTGGACGGAGAATAAAATTTATGGCAAGACTGGCGTGTCGGAGCGGCGCGTCGTCGGCGACGAGAAGGTCTCCGACCTTGCGGCGGCGGCGGGAGAACGCCTCTTCGAGGAGCACGGCATCGACAGGAGCTCGATCGATTTCCTGCTGCTCTGCACGGAATGTCCCGATTATTTTCTGCCGGCCACGGCCTGCATCGTTCAGAATCGTCTGGGGCTGCGGAAGGACGCCGGCGCCCTGGACTACAACCTGGGGTGCTCGGGGTTCGTCTATGGACTGGCGCTGGCCAAGGGGCTGGTCCTCGGCGGCGTGGCGAGGAGGGTCCTGCTGATTACGGCCGAGACCATAACCCGGACCATACATCCGCAGGACAAGAGCACCCGTACCCTCTTCGGGGACGCGGCGGCGGCTACTTTGGTGGAGGCCTCCGCCGAACGGGGGATCGGGGAGTTCGTCCTGGGGACGGATGGGTCCGGGGCGGAGAGGCTGATCATCCCCGCGGGGGCGTGGGCCAGGCCCTCCTCCCCGGAGACGCGGGTCGAGACGAAGAACAAGTGGGGCAACGTCCGTACCCCGGAGAGCCTTTATATGGACGGTCCGGAGATCCTCAAGTTCTCGATGGAGGTCGCTCCGGGCTGCATGAACGACACGCTGGAGCGGAACGGGACCTCCCTGGAGGGGCTCCGTCTCGTGGTCCTGCACCAGGCCAGCCACATGATGCTGGTGAAGCTCCGTGAGCTCCTCTCCATCCCCGAGGAAAAATTTGTGTTCAACATCGAGAAGTACGGCAACACCGTCAGCTCCACCATCCCGATTGCGCTCTACGACTCGATGAAGTCCGGTCGACTCGGCAAGGGGGACTCCGTGCTCGTGATGGGGTTCGGCGTGGGGCTTTCGTGGGGGGGAACGGTCCTGCACATGCTCTGATTCCCGCACGCGTCGTCATTTTTGCTCGCCTGAGAATAATTGGGAAAACGGATAAGGGAAAGGCCTCGTCTTTTTGGGAGTGCGGACTTTGTCCTGAAAGGGGTGGATTTTGTGGAAAATCGCGCGGTTCTGGAGGGGATAAGGGCGCGCCGGAGCGTGAGGCGCTATGCCGACAGGCCGGTGGAGCAGGAGAAGGTCGACCTGCTCCTGGAGTGCGCCTGTGCCGCGCCCAGCGCAGCCAACAGGCGTCCTTGGCGTTTCGTGGTGATTCGGGACCGGGGGAACCTGAACGCGCTGGCGGAGGTTCATCCCTATGGCAAGATGCTGTTTCAGGCTCCGCTGGCTTTGGTCGTCTGCGGGACCGTCCTGCACGAGGGAAGGGAAAACCCCTGGTGGGAGGAGGACTGCGCCGCCGCGATGCAGAACATCCTGCTGGCCGCGGAAGGGCTGGGCCTGAGCTCCGTCTGGCTTGGGGTTCGCTGGGGTCAGGAGGGCCTGCCCGAGAAGATCGAGGCCCTTCTGGGCACGCCTCGGGATGTCCGGGCCATGGGCATCGCCGTGGTCGGCTACGGCGACGAGAGCAAGCCCCCGCACCGCGGTATCGACGAGGGGGTCGTGCACCTCGAGCGTTGGTCGGATTGAACGGACTGACAAGAGGGGCTTGAGCGATGGTCACGGTCTATTTCGATTTCGTGTGTCCCTTCTGCTACCTGGGGCGGAGTTTCTGGATGAGGATGCAGGAGGAACGGCCTGTGGAGTCGACGTGGGTGCCCTGGGAGATCCATCCGGAGTACCCGCCCGAGGGCGGACCCGAGAAGAGCGACGCCAGGGCGAGGGCGGACTTGAACCGCTACCGTGCCCTGGGCGGGGATATTTGTCGTTTCGAGTTGGGGCATTTCTCCTCGAACACCCGCAACGCCCTGATGGGGCTCGAGTTCGCGCGTGCCGCCGGAAGGGCGGACGCCTACATCGAGCGCGTCTTCAGGGCTGTTTTTGTGGAGGATACGAACGTCTCGTCCGTGGGGACGGTCGTGGACCTCGGCGGCGAGGTCGGGCTGGACCGCAGCGCCCTGGAGAGAAGTCTCCTGTCCGGGGAGTATGGGCAGGTACTGGCCGAACGGGACCGTGAGGCGGAGGGCATGGGGCTCGAGGTTGTCCCGTCCTTCGTTCGGAGCGGAAAACTGGTGCTGGCCGGCACGACGACGATGGACTTCGCGGAGTTCCGAGCGAAGTATCCGGCCGTCTGGGGCTAGTGCCTCTGTCTGGGAGAATGTGAGGCGAGTATCGATGGCGGTTGGCATGATGGATCTTTTGGGTGCGTTGACGCAGGGCGGCATGAGCCCGTCCTCGGGGGCTCGGATACAGAACGCGGCGAACGCGTCCGCCGATGCGCAGGGCGGCGGGCTTCAGGGCATTCTGTCCGGGCTGATGGGGGCGGGACAGAACCTCGTAAACAGCGCAGGGCAGGCGGTGGGGGGCAAGGACAACCTGGCTGCGGCAGGGATCGGGGCTTTATTGGGCGCGTTGTCGGGGTCGGGCAACGGACGGTCGGGCGTGCCCCTTGGAGGGATCGGCGGCGGGGTCATGGGCCTCCTGGGGATGATGGCCTTCAAGGCCCTCAAGAATGCCGGGCAGGCCCCTCAGCCCTTTGCCGGAGCTGCGGTGTCTCCGGCCGGCGCGGCTCCGCAGAATTTCGAGAGCGACGCGCACCTGCTCCTCACCGCGATGCTTGACGCGGCGAAGGCGGACGGCACGGTCGATGCGGACGAACTGAGCCGCATCACCGGCAAAATGAAGGAGGCCGGGATCGACCAGGAGGGGATGAACTACGTCATTGGGCAGCTCCAGAGCCCCATGGCGACGGATGCGATCGTCACGGGGGTCCGGGGACGTCCCGAGCTCGCCGCGCAGGTCTACTCCGTCTCGCTCATGGCCATCGAGGTGGACACCCCGGCGGAACGCGAGTACCTGGACCGCCTGGCCGCCTCGATGGGGTTGACGCCGGAGGTGGCGCAGAACATCGAACAGCTTGTGGGAATGCCTCCGAGGTGAACCGCGCGGCGCCGGGGACGGGCTCTGACGGAGTGACGGGGTAAAAAGGGGACCGAGACGGGGCCGTATATCCTCTCTTCCTTGACGTCATGCCTGGGCAGACGCTTTCTTCAGGAGCGCCGGATCGCGTCCAGGATCCCGTCAAGCCGGTTGGACTCCAGCTCCTCGATCCGCCCTTGGTCACAGAACTCCGCGAAGCGCGGAGTCATGGGGATTTGTGCGATGGTGTCGATGCCAAAGGCGCGGGCTTCCTCCTCCATATGGCTGTGGCCGAAAATATGGTGCCGTTTTCCACAGTCGGGGCACTCGAAGTACGCCATGTTCTCCACAATGCCCAGGACAGGTATCTTCATGAGCTCCGCCATATGAAGCGCCTTCTTCACGATGAGCGCGACGAGCTCCTGAGGCGAGGTCACGATGACGATCCCGCTTACGGGCAGGGTCTGAAAGACCGTCAGGGGAACGTCGCCCGTGCCGGGGGGCATATCCACGAACAGACAATCCAGCTCCCCCCATTCGACGTCCTCCCAGAACTGGGTGACTGTCCCTGCGATGATGGGGCCCCGCCACACGACAGGATCCTCCTCGCTCGGCAGGCAGAGGTTCATGGAGATAACCTTTATACCGCCCCTTGTGACGGCGGGGTAGACGTTCTTGCCGTCGGACAGGACCTTCTCGTGGAGCCCGAATATCTTGGGAATGGACGGGCCCGTGATGTCCGCGTCCAGGATCCCCGTCCGCATCCCGCTGCGCCTGGCCTCCGATGCCAAGAGGGATGTCACCAGCGATTTGCCGACGCCGCCCTTTCCGCTGACGATGCCAACCACTCGCTGGATTCGCTCCCTTTGCTTCCGTTCCGCCGCTCCCCGTTCCGGGCACCCTGAGGCGCAGTGATTGCAGTCATGGTCGCAGTCATGGCTCATGTGTTTTGCTCCTTTGCTCGTTTATTCATCATCCATTGCGGTTTTGTGCGGTCTTGTCATAGTGATGCACGGGATGTGTGATCCAATGGTGGCCCTCATAAAAACAAACGACTCATATCATTATAATATATGAATTGTTCATTATAATATGTACATTGAGCTGTATTGACGGTGAAGTTCGTTCATTCTTGATATTCTTCAGCGGAGACGGGGGCGCTCCGTCGCGATGCTGCTCCCCCAAACGGAGACGGAGCTTTGGGAGAGGAAGCGAATTGAAGGTTCGAGCCGTCTGCAATGCAAGCTATGTCGGCATGGGAAAATCCCGTGATCCGCGCACTGGGACAGCAGGGCTCACGGTAGGCCATGAGCCTGCAGGCAGGGGCAATCCCGATCCGCGAATAACGGAGTGGCCAATGCCGGAACTTGCAAGTCGGGGTTTTTTCAGGATGCCGTCGGGAATGAAATCAGGTTGCTTTTCCCTCTTCTCCTCTTGGCATCGGGCACGTCATAACAGTTTTTAGGGATAGTTTTTCATGGCTGGATTGTAAATCCAGGATGGATTGATGGGTTCCGTCCGGGGTCCCCAGGGGACGAGTCCCCTGGGTGGGGTCAGGGGCGAAGCCCCGGAGAGGTCTGCCAAAGAGCGAAGCTCCCCCGCGCGGGGGAGCTTCGCTCTTTGGCTTTTTTGCCCTTTTGCCCGGAGTAAGGAGCATCACGCCGAGCGGACGATCTCCTTGATCTTCATCAGGCGGCTGAGGGTCGAGCGTTCCTGCTCGTCCAGCTTCATACTGATGTAGCGGATCGTCTCCTGCAGGTTGGGGATCATGACGTACTCCAGCGCGTTGACGCGGCGCCGGGTGCGCTCGATCTCGCCCGCCATCAGGCGGATGGCCTTCTCCTCCGCGGCCAGTTCCAGCAGACGGAGGATCAGCTTGCTGAACTGCTCCAGCGCCACGTCCAGGAGGAGCGGCACGGAGGCAAAACCGTAGTTTACGGGGTTGCCCTCCTGCTTGACGTCGTACTTCGGGACCATGACGCTCATGACGTTGCGCCAGGCCACGGAAAGGGTGCAGCGCGCGCCGGGAAAGATCAGCGCCTGCTCCAGGATCTCGGGCGTCGTCTGAGCGCGGGAGAAGGCGAAGGTGCCGTAGCACTCCTGGAGCTCCGCCTCCACCTTCTCCCGGAGCGCCTTGCCCGCCCGGGCCCGCTCCAGAAACGCCTTGATCAGGGCATCCTGCTTGTCCTTCAGCAGCTTGTGCCCCCGTCTGGCGACGACCAGGCGCTTCTTGAGCTTCGACAGCTCCATGCGGTTGGGGTTGACGTTGATGCGTGCCATCGCTCCACCGCCCCCTTACGCCTTCGCGCCCTGTTCCGCCTTCTTCTCGAGCAGGGGTTTCAGGTACTTTTCGATGTAGGCGTCGCGGATACGCTTCAGCTCCTTCGTCGGAACCATTGTCAGCAGGTCCCAGCCCAGTTCGAGCGTCTCCTTGACGGTACGGTTCTCGTACTCGCCCTGGCGGATGTAGCGGTCCTCGAAGGCGTCGGCGAACTTCGCGAACGCCTTGTCCTCCTCCGTCAGAGCGCCCTCGCCGAGGATGACCGCCAGCTCCTTGGCCTCCTTGCCCCTCGCGTAGGCCGCGAAGAGCTGGTTCATCAGGTCGGCGTGGTCCTCGCGGGTCTTCTCCTTGCCGATGCCCTTGTCCTTGAGTCGGGACAGGGAGGGCATGACGTCCACCGGCGGGTAGATGCCCTTGCGGTGAAGGCCGCGGCTCAGGATGATCTGCCCCTCCGTGATGTAGCCGGTGAGGTCGGGAATCGGGTGCGTCTTGTCGTCCTCGGGCATGGTCAGGATGGGGATCTGCGTGATGGAGCCGCTCTTGCCCTTCAGACGCCCGGCGCGCTCGTACATCGTCGCCAGGTCGGTGTAGAGGTAGCCGGGGTAGCCGCGGCGCCCGGGGACCTCCTTGCGGGCCGCCGAGATCTCGCGCAGGGCCTCGCAGTAGTTCGTCAGGTCGGTGAGGATGACCACGACGTGCATGTCGCACTCGAAGGCCAGGTACTCCGCGGCGGTCAGGGCGATGCGCGGCGTGGTGATGCGCTCGATCGCCGGGTCGTCCGCCAGGTTGATGTAGAGCACCGTGCGCTGGAGCGCACCCGTCTTGCGGAAGTCCTCCATGAAGAAGGAGGCCTCCTCGAACGTGATGCCCATCGCGGCGAACACGACGGCGAAGTCCTCGTGTCCGCTGATGACTGTCGCCTGGCGCGCGATCTGCGCCGCCATGCGGTTATGGGGAAGGCCGGAGGCGGAGAAGATGGGCAGCTTCTGGCCGCGCACCATCGGGTTCAGGCCGTCGATCGTGGAGATGCCGGTCTGGATGAACTCCGAGGGGAAGTCGCGGGAGTAGGGGTTCATCGGCATTCCGTTGATGTCCAGCTTCTTCTCGGCGATCAGGGGAGCGCCGCCGTCGATGGGGTCTCCGCGCCCGTTGAAGACGCGCCCCAGCATGTCGCGCGACACCGGAAGCGTCAGGACCTTGCCGATGAAGCGCACCTTCGTGTCGGCGATATCGATCCCCGACGTCCCCTCGAAGACCTGCACCAGCGCGCGCGTCGACTCGATCTCGAGCACGCGCCCGCGGCGCTTTTCCCCATTGCCGAGCTCGATCTCGACCAGCTCGTCGTAGCGGACGCCGCTCGTGTTCTCGACCATCATCAGAGGCCCGGAGAGCCCCGATATGGTCCGGTATTCCTTAGGCAACATTGCTCTCACCACCCACCGGGACGATCCCGTTGATCTGTTCCTTTATCGTATCCTCAAGCTTGTCGATCTGGCCGATCTGGGCCTCCTCCAGGTAGCGCATGCGGGCGATCTGCTCGCGAACCGGAAGGTTGAAGAGCTCGTTCATGGGCGCACCCTTTTTGAGGGCGTCCATGCCCAGATGGTGGAACCGGACGATGGTCTTCAGCATCTTGAACTGCTTCTCCATCGAAGCGTAGGTGTCGATCTCGTGGAAGGCGTTCTGGTGCAGGAAGTCCTCGCGCAGGGACTTCGCCGTCTCCAGAACCATGCGCTCCTCCTTGGAGAGGGCGTCGATGCCCACCAGGCGCACGACCTCGCGCAGCTGGTCCTCCTCCTCGAGCAGGCTCATCGCCTCGACGCGGAGGCCGCTCCACTCGTCGTCGAACTTCTCGTCCCAGTAGGCGTCCAGGCGCTCCGTGTAGAGCGAGTAGCTGGAGAGCCAGTTGATGGCCGGGAAGTGGCGCTGATAGGCCAGGTTCGCGTCCAGTCCCCAGAACACCTTGGTGACGCGCAGCGTGTTCTGCGTGACGGGCTCGGAGAGGTCGCCGCCGGGAGGCGAGACCGCCCCGATGACACTGATGGAGCCCTCGCGTCCGTCCTTTCCCTTGACGATGCAGCGGCCGGCACGCTCGTAGAAGGACGCCAGGCGCGTCCCGAGGTAGGCGGGGTAGCCCTCCTCGCCGGGCATCTCCTCGAGGCGGCTGGACATCTCGCGCAGGGCCTCGGCCCAGCGGCTCGTGGAGTCCGCCATCAGGGCGACGGAGTAGCCCATGTCCCGGTAGTACTCGGCCAGCGTGATGGCCGTGTAGATGGAGGCCTCGCGCGCCGCGACGGGCATGTTGGATGTGTTGGCGATGAGCGTGGTCCGCTTCATCAGCGGGTGCCCGGACTGCGGGTCCTCCAGCTCGGGGAACTCCAGAAGCACGTCCGTCATCTCGTTGCCGCGCTCGCCGCAGCCGACGTAGACGACGATCTGGGCCTGGGCCCACTTGGCGAACTGGTGCTGGATGACCGTCTTTCCCGAACCGAAGGGCCCGGGCACGCAGGCCGTCCCGCCCAGCGCGATGGGGAAGAAGGCGTCGACGACGCGCTGCCCCGTGCTCATCGGTACGTTGGGCGCCAGGCGTTTGGCGACCGGGCGCGGCTGACGCACGGGCCAGCGCTGGAGCATCCGGACCTCGTGCTGCGTCCCGTTGTCGTCCAGCACGGCGATGACGTCCTCGACCGTATGATCCCCGGACTGGATGCTCTTGATCTTGCCCCTCATGCCGTTCGGCACCATGATGCGGTGCTCCACGACGATCGTCTCCTGCACGGTCCCCAGGATGTCGCCGGGCTCGACGACATCGCCGGCCTTCACGCGGGGCTCGAACGTCCACTTCTTCTTGCGGTCTATCGCGGGGACGTTGATCCCGCGCGAGATGAAATGGCTCTCCGCCGCCTGCTCGATCAGCTCGAGCGGGCGCTGGATGCCGTCATAGAATTGCTCGATGATCCCGGGCCCCAGCTCGACGCTCAGGGGCTCGCCGAGACAGACGACGGGCTCCCCGGGCATGAGCCCCGAGGTCTCCTCGTAGACCTGGACGGAGGCCTTGTCCCCCTCCAGCTCCACGATCTCTCCGACCAGCCCGATCTCGCCGATGTGCACCACGTCGTACATGCTGGCGCCCGTCATTCCCTTGGCGATGACCAGGGGGCCGGCGATCCGTTCTATGGTCCCTTTAACCAATCCTTCGTTGGGCACTATTATCGCCTCCGCTATGCGTTTTCCTCAAGGAACTCCAGGAAAAAACTCAAAGTAAAGAAGGGTCTCCTTCCTATCTGTCCGCAAAGATGTCCATGCCCACGGCCTTCTCGACGCTGTTGCGGATGGAGGCCAGGCCCGCGCCGGTGCTGCCGGAAAGCCCGGGCAGGGGCAGAACGCTGGTGGGGTAGGCGTCGTTGATCTCCTGGACCTTGTGGATGAAGTCCACGAAAAGATCCTCCTGGACGAAGACCACGGCATAGTTCTCACGGGCCAGCTTGTCGAGGGTCCGCTCGAACGTGTCCCTCTTGTCCGCCTCCAGAATGAAGGGCCTGACGCCCACGGCCTGGAAGGGGAGCACCATCTCGTAGCTGCCGATGGCCGCCATCGGCAGGGAAAGGCTATCGGACATGGCTCAACAGCCTCCTTGCAAATTCACGGTTCAGCCCGCTCGCCACGCAGACCAGCACGATACGCAGATTTCGCGCCTCGGCCTCCTTGGTCAGCAGGTAGAGGAGGACGTTCGCCGGATCGTCCATCGAAAAACGCGCCTTTTCCAGGACCCGGACCAGGTACTCGTCCAGGGCCCTGGAGACGTCCGAGAGCGTTCCCCGGAGGTCCGTCCGCTCCTGAAGGACGTCCAGCGCCGCACCGATATCGGTGTGGGCGAGGAGCTTGCCCCAGGTCTCGGGGGGCTCCCCCAGCAATCGGGCGACGTCCTCGGGCCGGATGTTCCCGCCCGGGTGGAAGAAGGGGAGCCCTCCCGCCGCGTCGACGCCCATGCGCTGAAGCCGCACGGCGCTGCGGAGGTTCTCCGCGTCGATCTTGTGCCTAACCCACGCCACGATCTCGGGCAGCTTCAGGCTCTCCGCGAGGGCGAGCATCGAGGCGAACAGATGATGGTCCAGAAGCAGCTCCACCCCCTGCGCGTCCTTCGTCTGGTCCCAATGAAGCCAGCACTGGGGGATCAGATACCCCAGACCGTAGGGCAGATGGGCGTACTCCTCGGCCTCGAGCGCCGCCGTCAGCTCCTCGGGGTCCACGGAGCCCAGGGGCGAGAGAAGCTCGTGGCGCCTGCCCTCAGGATCGCCGCCCCGAACCTTGAAGAGGCTCTTGAGGATGACCTTGACGTTGTGGTAGTCGTAGGGCATCCGAAAAAGGGTTATCAGGCCGGTGTCCGGGACGAACTGCTCCAGCTCCCTGCAGGTGGCGAGCATCTCGTCGTCGATGGCCCTGTCGAACCCCGTCTCGGCGGCCTTGCCGAACCATTGGGCATAGGAGGTCTCGGCCAGGGCTTTCAACGCATCGTCGAGCGTTGGGCTCTCCATGAGCCTCGAAAGGAAGGACGCGTCCAGAAGGCGGTTCTCCATACCTCGCAGCCGGGCCACGGCATACACGTAACTCACGGCCGGCACCCCCTAGGGGAACAGTTTCTTGACGACTTCGGACTCGATGTCGGAACGGATGTCCTCCAGCAGCATGTTCCACGAGCAGTTGACGTCGACCCTGTCGTCCCTCAGCACGAAGCCGCCGGAGATGGGCAGGCGTTCGGACGAGAGCGTCAGCGACGCCTGGTTGGCGCTGTTGAACTCGTCAATCCAGGCCTTGTCGAGGTATTTCTCGCCCTTTCCGACGAGGACGACCTCGCTTTTGGTGCGGACGGCCTTCTTCAGCAGCGCGTTCGCGAACGCCACGTACTTGTCGCGCGGCATCTCGGACATCTGGCGGAGGGACGCCGCGAAGGACTCGCTTACGAGGTCCTGACGCACGCCCAGGTCCACCTTCTTCGCGTCGAGCTCGGCGACGATCTCACGGCGCTTCAGGACCTCGGGTTCCTCCCTGGCAAGCCGCTCGCCGTAGGAGTCCCGGATGGCCTTGGCCTCGTCGGCCGCCTTCCTTTTGATATCCGCGACGAGGGCGTTGTTCTCCGCCTCGATCGCGCGCACCTGCTCCTGAGCTTCCGCGCTTATTCTCGCTTTGATGTCGGCAAGTGACATGCGAGCCACCCGCCCTAGAGCTGGACTCCCATAAGCATCAGGATGCTCGTCAGGAGGGCCAGAACCGCATAGGTCTCGACCATGGCCGGAAGGATGATGGCCTTACCCATGGCCTCGGGCTTCTTGGAGATCATCTGGATGGAGGCCGCCGACGTCTTGCCCTGGTAGATGGCGGAGATCCAGCCGACGATGGCGATGGGCATGCAGGAGGCGAAGATCTGGAGGCCCTGGTTCCAGTTCAGAGCCACGGCCGTACCGCCGCCGAGGAGCCCCAGCTTGTTGAGGACGAAGAAGGTGATCAGCAGGCCGTAGATGCCCTGCGTGCCGGGAAGGGCCTGAAGGATGAGGCAGCTGGCGAACTTGTTGGGGTCCTCCGTCATGACGCCCGCGGCGCTTCCTCCGGCGATGCCGATGCCGATGGCCGACCCGATCCCCGACAGAGCCGCAGCCAGGGCGGCGCCGAACAAAGCCATTGTGAGTCCAAGATATTCCATAGTGTCAAGCTCTCCCTTCAAAATTTTGAAAGGCCCGAAGGACCTTCCGAGTGTATTGCTCGAATTGACGGATATCTCGCTTGAAATCCCGAATATTGGCCGGTCGTTTCGATTCAGGCCCCGGAGGTGCAGCGGTTGTCTATCTCCACGTACTCCTGGGAATGGGTCAGGGGCTCGTATGAGGTCCCCCCGCCCGAATAGAACTTCCCGAAAAACTCGACGTACTGCAGACGCAGGGGATGGACGAACGCCCCCAGGATGTTGATGAGGATGCTGAAGACGTGTCCTCCCGCTATGACCACTATGGCGACGAGCCACCCCACGTAGGGGATCTCCGCCGACATGCCTCCCAGGAGGTTGATGATCATGCCGATGACCGCCGAGCCGAAGCCCAGCGCCAGAAGCCGGCTGTAGCTCAGGATGTCCCCCAGGTAGGAGGTGGAGCCGTAGAGCGCCAGGAATCCGGAGAGCGCCTTGGAGAGGATGCCCTTCTTCCCGCGCCCGGCGTACAGGAAGATCACGACGGCCCCTGCGATCGCCATGGCCTTGCCGAGGAGGACGAAGGGTTCGGGAAGCAGGCCGCCCGCGGCCGTCCCGAACACGCAGAGTCCCGTGATGAACAGGAACCACGCGATGTTGTCCCCGGCCGCGTCGAGGTACTGCCCGGCCCGGACGTTGTCGTAAGCGGCGATCAGGAGCCCGAACATCAGGTGCACGACGCCCAGCAGGAGGGAGATGCCCAGGACCTGCATCGGGTTGGTCATGGGGTCCACCAGCATCAGGGAGTTCTTGAGCGGGACGAGGAAGGGCAGGAAGGAGTCGATGAAGTTGCCGAAGAAGCTCCCGCTGATCACCCCGTAGACGAACGTGGACACGGCACAGAACGCGAAAAGGGTGACGAAATCCTTGACTGACGAGGGAATACGCCGGTATTTTTTGAAAAGCCAGCCGATGACGCCCAGCATCACCAGGGCGTACCCCGCGTCCCCCAGGCACATCCCGAAGAAGATGAAGAAGAAGGGGGCCAGGCAGGGCGTCGGGTCCGTGCCGCCGTAGAGGGGAGGCGAGTAGAGCGTCGTGAGGATGTTGAAGGGGCGGACGAACCGGCCGTTCTCCAGCAGTGCGGGTGGCTCGTCGCCCTCGCCCGGGTCGCTCAGGAAGAGGGCGACGTTCGGGCTGACGGCCTCGAGCCTCTTTTGAACCTGTGCGGCGTCCCGTTCCGGAACCCAGAAAAGGGTCCTCAGGGTGCGGTCGGTCTCGTCGCTCTCGCCCTGCGCACGATAGCGCCCGGCGAGGCTGTTCCAATAGTCCGAGAGCTTCTGGACCACGGGCATCCACTTCTCGGCCAGGGCATCCAGCTCGTCCGAGATGACGCCCTCCCGGTCCTCGACCTCGGCGAGCTTCGCTGCGAGCGCAGCGGTCTCCTCCTGAACGGAGCCCTTGATGGAGGCGTGAATGTCGAAGAGCGACATCCCGTTGCGGGTGCAGGCCTCCAGAACCTTCGTCCCGAGGTCGCGGGAGAAGAGCACGACGGCCTGGACCTCCCGGGCGGCCGCTGCGCCCCCGGAGAGGAAGACCTCCGTATCCCTGGCGAACTCCGCCAGGGCGCTCTTGAACGCGTTGAACTGTTCCGCCTTTATCGTGCCGGCGACGCCGCGCACGGTTCGCGTCCCCTCCGTCAGGGCGGATAGGGGAAGGGGAAAAAAGCTCAGGGAGGAGACCAGCGCCTGATTTGCGTTGATCTGCGCCGCCTCCAGCTTCAGCTCGTTGATCTCGTGTTCCTTTCGGCGGACGGCCGCAGCCGCCTCCGCCAGATCCGTTTCGCGCGCAAGCCGGTCCAGGTTGGCCATGGAGACGATCGGACGCTCCCCCAGCAGGCGATCCATGGAGGGGATCGGGTCCCTGTAGCGTCCCGACAGCGTGCGCATCAGGTAACGGACGTCGGAGAGCCGTTCCTCGCTCTCCGAAAGCCGGGCCTCGATCTCCGCCGGGCGGGCCGCCCGTTCGGGGTCCCCGATGACCTGGCAGACGCCGCTGTCCTGCAGGACGGCGGCTATCTCCTCGCGAACGGATTTGTGATAGTAAAGCTCCGCTTTCTTGAGCTTAGCCACGCCCATACTTACCCATCACCTCTTCCGTTATCCACGAGGCCACGCCCGCGACCTTCCCCTTGTGCTCCGCATGGAAGGTCCTGGCCTCCGCCTCCCGGGCGCTTACGATGGCCTTCGCCCTGCCCTCGGCGCTCTCCTCCGCAGCCTGGATGCTCTCGCGGAACTGCCGCGCCGCCGACTGGCGAGCCTCCTTGACGGTGTTCTCCGCCTCGGTCTGAGCCTGGTTCAACCTCCGGACCGCGGCGGCCTTCGCCTCACGGACGCTTGCCGCCGCCTGGTCCTCTGCCGCCTTGATCTCGTCTATCAGGTTTTTCTCCGCCACTCAAGTTCACCTCCTCCCGAAAGATATGGGTTCCATCCAAGATATGGGAGGGGGATGTCCTTCTCCCTCCATCGTGCGGCCGTCCCCTCCGCCGTGACCTCTCCCGAAAAACGCGCGGGGTCGGAGAGACGTCCGAAATGCAGTGTTTTTGTCACGCAGTCCGGTTGAAAACGCCGGGAAGACGGACGGATACACGTCCATCATTATAAGCGATAATCAGGAGTTTTGTTAAAGGAAATACCGACTCGACCCGTGGAGCCCTCCCCTGGAGCCCCGGCTTGCCGGCCGAGGAGGAACTGCCGGGTCCGCCGCCCATGGAGGCGGCTCGAGGGGGAACTTTGTCCCCATGAGAATGAATAACGAGGATAAAAAAAAGAGGCTGCCGCAGCGGGCGCCCCCTCTTTCTCCAGGACCGGTTTTCCGAAAAGTGCCAGGAGCCTTTTCGCGCTCGGCGAAAATCAGGCGCCGAGGCTTTTGATGCGAAGGGCCATCATCTTCTTGCGCCGCGTCGCCGTGTTGCGGTGCATGACGCCCTTGACCACCGCCTTGTCGATGACGCTCTGCGCCATGTTGAAGCTGCTGACCGCCGCCTCGCCGTCCTTCGCCTCGACGGCCTCGAGGACCTTCTTGACGGCGTTCCTGCACCGCGTCGTCCAGTACCGATTGTAGATGCGGTTGCGCTCGGCGATGCGGACGCGCCTCTTGGCCGACTGTTTGTTGGGCATTTCCAGGTCACCTCCTCACTGAAAAACCGAAAGCCGGAAATCCTCATCCTCGGCGTCGTCTCCGCCGAATCGGACCCATGAGAAACCATAGCCAGGGCATTGTAACATTCTGTATAATGGAAGCGCAAGATGTCCGCTCCAAAACAAAACGGAGGATGGGCCTCCGGTCCGGCCCGTTATCGTGTATCGGGAGGAATTATATCACGGACTCCACGCTCGAAAAATTTTATTCCCCGTCCGGCCCCCTGTCGCGTATGCCGGGGTATGAGTTCCGCCCGCAGCAGCTCGAACTGGCCCTGGCCGTCCAGGAGTTCCTTCGCGATCCCCTGGAGAGGACCTTTGCGGCCGAGGCCCCTCCGGGTGTGGGCAAGACCTTCGCGCTCCTCGTCCCCGCCCTCCGGGAGGCCGCGGGGGAGCGGCGCATCCTGTTTCTGACGGCCGGGATCGCGCTGCAGGAACAGCTGATCGGCAAGGACCTCCCGCGTCTGAAGGGACTCTTGGGCCGGGACTTCAGCTTCGGGCTCCTGAAGGGGCGCTCCCATTACGCCTGTCTCCGCAAGGGGGCGGCCCTTCTCTCCTCGGGCGCCCCGGACCTCTCTCCATCGCTCTTCGCGGAGGCCGACGGCGCGTTGTCCGACGTCCCGGGGTGGCTGGCGGAGACGGAGACCGGAGACCTCTCCGAGCTGAACGCCGGGGGGGACCATCCCGTGCTGGCCCGGCTGACGGCGGGAGGACGGGGCTGCATCGGGACGAGCTGTCCCTACCGGAGCCGCTGCTTCGTCATCCGTGCCTATCGGAGCGCTCAGGACTGGGACGTCGTGGTCGCCAACTACCATCTCTTTTTCTCCCACATCCTCGAGGGGGGCGGGGCCTTCCCCGTGCGCTACGACTGGCTGATCTGCGACGAGGCGCATCGGATGCCGGACGTGGCGCGGAGCGCCTCGGCCATACGCGCCGGTGCGGACGGCCTGGCCTCCATCCTGAGTCCCCGCGTCCTTCAGGGGTTCGATGCCCTGCTGCGCGCCCACTCCGTCGAGCCCTCCGAGGTGAGGGAGGAGGCCGGGCGGTGCCGCTTGGCGCTGAGGGCGCTCTTCGACGCGGTCCGGCTGCGGATGCCCCGGGACGGGGGCCTGTCGTCCTGCGACCCGGACCTGCTGCGCCTCGGCAGGGTTCTGACGGACGGCCTGGACCGGGAGCTTCACGCTCTGCGGGGGATCGAGGACCGCTTCATGGCCGGGGACTTCTCGGACCCGTCCGCCCTTGCCGAGGGGGCGGAGCTGATGAACTGGATCGACGATGTTCGCTCCTTCAAGAAGTCCCTGCTCTGGTGCCTGGAGGTCGGCCGTTTCCCCGGCTGGGCCTACTGGGGGGACGGGGAGTCCCTGACGAGCATGCCGGTCGCCGCGGCGGAGATCGTTCGGGACGTCCTGGAGCGGGAGGACCCCGAGAAGATCGTGCTGAGCTCGGCCACGCTGACGCTGTCCGGCGATTTCTCGTTCTGGTCCGGGGAGTCGGGGATAACCCCGGACCGGACCCTGGCGGTCCCCTCTCCCTTCGACTTCGCCCGGCAGATGGAGATATGGGTCGTGGACGTCGGCCTGCCCGTCGGGGGCGAGGGGTACGACGACACGATGTGCCGCGTCATGAAGAAGTTGTGCGACGGAAACGGGGGCCGGACTCTCGTTCTCCTGTCCTCCCTGAGGCTCCTCAGGGCCTTTGCGCGGAGGATGCGGGAGGGCGGGGGCGGCTATACGGTGCTGGTCCAGGGCGAGCTGCCCCAGAGGGAGCTCCTCGCGCGATTTCGCGAAGACGAGACCTCCGTGCTCATAGGGAGCGTGTCCTTCCGCGAGGGCGTGGACGTCCCGGGGGAGGGGCTGACCCAGGTGATCGTGGACCGCATCCCCTTTCCCCATCCGGGGGACCCGCTGGTGCGGGCGCGCAACGAGCTGGAGGAGGGGAAGGGCTTCGTCCGGGTCACGCTTCCCAACGCGCGGATGTTCCTGCGTCAGGCCGTCGGGCGCCTGATCCGCAGCTCGTCCGACCATGGCAGGGTGGTCCTTCTGGACGGCCGTGCCGTGGAGCGCCGGGACTGGCGGGTGCTGGAATCCCTTCCCTCCTGCCGGTGCACCCGGCTGTCCCTGAGGGAGGGAAACGGCTCCCTGCTCCGGGAGCCCTGACATGGACATGAGGAGATCGGGGACGGTGAGGAAAGCATGAGGAGAAGGGGCGATACGCTCGTGGAGGTGCTGGTGGCCCTGCTCGTCCTGGCGCTGATCCTGCCGTCCCTGTTCTCCGCGTTCGGGGTTGGGATCCTCGCGCCCGTGAACATGAAAGCTGCCGACGACCGCCTCTATGGGGCGGAGTGGTGGTTCAACCGCCTGCGGCGGCCGGTGCGTTCCGCCGCTCTCGACGCCATGCCCCGCAGCCTTCCCGGGGGGGACGTCGCCTTTTCGTGGACCTCCCGGACGGGGAAGGGAGGGGAGGTCCGGGTGACGCTCGAGGTCCGATCCGGACTGTCGGGTTCGCCGTTGGTCGTGACGAGGGTATTTTGACCGGGCGAGGCAGGGGCTTTCTGCTCGTCGAGGTGCTGACGGCGCTGATGGTGGGGGCGGTCGTGGGG
>NZ_CAUUGJ010000030.1:0-22825 GCF_963544685.1 uncultured Fretibacterium sp.
GGGTGAGCACGCGGTCGTCCTTCATGACGGTGGGGGGCTCGGACAGGTCGTAGACGGCTTTGAGACCGGATACCTGAAGGAACGAGCCCTTGTGGAGGCGTTTCGTGGGGTCGTAGGCGTCCGCTTCCCCCGCGATCAGGGCCGAGGCGGAGATCTCGAGCACCCTGCGCAGCTCCTTTCCCGTCAGGGTCAGCACGAAGATCCGGTCCCCGAAGGGCAGCATGTCCGCGAGGGTCCGTTCCGAGAACTTCCCTGCGGGATAGATGATGTCCCCGCGGATCCCTCCGCTGTTGATCAGGGCCACATCCGTGCCGGCCTTGAAGCGCATGCTGTCGGTGACGAAGTTCCCGATGGGCGCCTCCCCGGTCCGCAGGGTTTTCTCCCGGGCGTCGATCGGGCGTGCGAAGTTTCCGATCACGCGGCTGAGGGCGCGCGCCAGCTTGTCCTCGTATTCGAGGGCGACCTCCAGCACTCCGGGGTCGGGTGCCGCCCGGTCCCGAATGGGAAGCAGCTTCCACGAAGTTCTTCGGGCGTCCAGCCTTCCGTCCTTGATCCTGATGCCAAGGCGCCCCACGAATTGTCCCCATACGCCGCTCCATATGAGGACGGTCTTGCCGCCCTCCGGATCCTTGATGAAGATGGGTTTGTCGGCCTCCCTGACGGGGGACCCGCATCCCGTGATGACGTGTATTCCCGCCACCGACCTGGCCAGTGCGACGCTCTCATTCTCGTAGAGGCCGCTGAGAAGGACAATGACGTCGGCGCCCTTCCGCCTCAGATCGTCCACCATCTCCCGGGCCACGGCGCTGAAATCTGGATCGAACGAAACCCCCTTGGGCTGGTTGGTCAGCCGCATGATAGCGGGGGAGAGGAGCCCGAAAAATCCCACCTTCATGTCGCCCGCCTGCAGCACGACGTTTTTCTGCAGGGTACCCGGCAGCTCGGGGTCCCGTGTGACGAGGTTCGAGATGACGATGGGGATGTGGGTCACGGAAAGCGCCTCCTTCAGGTGCCCCAGACCGTAGTCGAACTCGTGCTTACCGAGCGAGTTGACCGCGACCCCGGCCCTCTCGAGCGCGGTCATCTCGGGCCTGCCCTTGAAATAACGCCACATCGTCCCCGCGACGGCCTCTCCGGTCGCGGCGAATATGGGGTTGACGCTCTTCCTCATGTCCGCTTTCACGATTCCCGCGGCCGCGGACAGTCCCCCCATGGCGGGAAGCGACTGCTTCGCCGATGCCTTGACGGGCAGGAGGCGGCTTTGAAGATGATTGAGCGAATAAAGGGTGACCTCCCCGTCCCGGGCGTACGCGGCGCACGTCCCCACGAGGAGGCAGATCGACAGGAGAAGACTCCGGAGCAGTCGTTTTTTCATGATCGCCTCAACACTCCTTGTCCGGACAATGGACACCGCCGGGATGACGTCCGGCCGCCCGATTCGGGCCGGGGGGCGGAAGCGGCGTCCCGTATATTCTAACAGCAGTGTAGGGCTTCCCCATCCCGATTACAACCCCAAACCTCATCCCTCAAACAAAAATAGTTTGTGGGCGTCGGCTGAATGTCGGCTAGATATTGAACCGTATCTCGATCATGTCCCCGTCCCGGACCCGGTACTCCTTTCCCTCGAGCCTCAGGACGCCCTTGTCGCGGCAGGCGGCGAGCGTCGCCCCGCACGAGACGAAGTCGTCGTAGGCCACCACCTGGGCCCGGATGAATCCGCGGGCGAGGTCGGAGTGGATGGCACCGGCCGCGTCCACCGCGGTGTCGCCGTCGTGCAGCGTCCAGGCGCGAACCTCGTCCGCGCCGCTCGTGAAGAACGACAGAAGCCCCAGCAGGCGGTACGCCTCGTGGATCAGGCGGTCCCGGCCCGGCTCGTCGATCTTCAGCTCCTTCATGAACTCCTCCTGTTCCCCCGGCTCCAGCTGCGCCAGGTCCATCTCGATGGACCCGAAGATGCGCAGGGTCAGGAGCCCCTTCTCCCCCATGGCCGCCTCCAGGGCGTCCGCGGCCGGGACGGAGCCCGTCTGCCCCTCGTCCAGGTTCAGCACCACCAGCTCCGGCTTCAGGGTCAGGAAGGCGAACCCCGACAGCGTCCTTTTCTGTTCGTCGGTCAGGGGGCACTCCCGCAGCGGCCGTTCCTCCATCAGGTGGTCCTGGAGCGCGTGCAGAAGCTCGGCCTCCGCGGCCTCCGCGGGGGTCGTCTTCTTCTTCGCCGCCTTCTCGTCCAGTCGGGAGAGCCGGTTTTCGATGACGCCCAGATCTCGGTAGATCAGCTCCATCTCCACGATCTGCCAGTCGCGCAGGGGGTCGATGGAGTTCTCCGGGTGGGGAACGTTCGGGTTCCCGAAGACCCGAACGACGTGCAACAGCGCGTCCGACTCCGAGACGAAGGAGAGGAAGGAGTTCCCCAGCCCTGCGCCCTTGCTGGCGTCCCGGGAGAGCCCCGCCAGGTCCACGAACTCCACCGTCGCGGGCGTCGCCTTTTTGGGCGCGAAGATCTCCACCAGCCTGTCGAAGCGCCTGTCCGGCACGCTGACCAACGCCCGGTTGGGCTCGGTCTTGCCGCTGGCGTAGGGCTTGACCTCCGCCCCGGCCCGGGTGATCACGTTGAAGACGGTCGACTTGCCGCAGAGCGGTAGGCCGACGATTCCACATTTCAACAAAAGAAATCCCTCCAGATCCGAACGGAACACGCGCCGGCACCGCGGTGCCGGCAATTCGTTCCCGATTTTTTCATGACGGCATCATTTCACCCTATTATTATACGCGTAGGGGCGTCATGGGCCCGTCCCGTCCTCCTCCGGACCCAGCGACCCCCTCAGGCGCCGCAGGACCAGGGCCAGGAACGCCAGGGACACCAGGCTGCCGAGGAAGGCCGCGAGGGACTGGAACCACCAGATGTGCTGCGGGGCGAACCACAGGAAGAAGAGCCGGGCCGCGGAGATGCGGAAGACGATGGAGCGCAGGATCTGGACGATCGTCCCGTAGAGCGACTGCCCGATGCCGACGAAGAACGCGCCGACGAGGATCAGGAAGACGCTGCAAGGATAGGAGGGGACGGACGCCCTGATGGCCCGGACGGCCATCTCGGTCGTCTCCTGCGAGGGGCGGAAGATCCCCAGGAAGAGCCTCGGCCAGACGTAGATGACCGCGCCGATCGAGCCCATCAGGATCATGCCCAGCAGGAGCGCGGAGCGCAGGCCCGCGGTCATGCGGTCCAGGTCCCGCCTGCCGTAGTTGTAGGCGACGTAGGGGATGAGCGCCATGTAGAGGCCGAAGAGGAAGTTGAACGCCAGGTCCTCCACCCTCATGCCCAGCATCCATGCGGAGACCGCGCGGTGCCCGTAGTTCATCAGGATGCTGTTGGTCCCGCCCATCCCCATGGCCACGCTGGCCGTCGTCAGGGCTATGGGGACGCCGATCCGGAGGATGGGGCCCCACCAGGCGCAGAGCTCCGTCCTGGGATGGAGGAGGGGCGGCACGGGGATGGCGCTGATGCGCGGCATCTTCCTCAGAAGGTAGAGCACCGAGACGACCCGCGAAAGACAGGTTGCGGAGGCCGCGCCCGATACGCCCCAGCCGAACGTGAAGATGAAGAGCGGATCGAGGAGCATGTTGACCGTGTTGGCGAGGGCGATGGCCTTGAAGGGCGTCAGGGTGTCCCCCTGGGCGCGGGCGGTGGTGTTGGCGATGTAGGTGTAGCCGATGAACGGCAGCATGAGCGGCGTCCACAGGTTGTAGAGCCAGCACAGCCGCAGCAGCTCGGGGTCCCCTCCGGCCCCGAGCGCCTTGAACAGGGCGCCCGATACCGGGGGCAGGAGCATCGGTGCGGACAGGAGGCAGACGAGATAGAGCAGGGCCAGGGCGCTGCGCGCGACGTGCCGGGCGGTATCGGGGTCATGTCGGCCCAGGTGGCGTCCCATGAGCGCGGCCGCGCCGCCGCCCACGCACTCGAGCGTGGCGAAGGCGCACAGGTTGACGGGCAGGTTGAAGGACATGGCGGCCATGGGCAGCTCGCCCAGCCAGGAGACGAAGATGGTGTCCACCAGTCCCAGCAGGCCGTTGAACAGGAAGAGTCCCACCGAGGGCACGGCCAGGACGATCAGCGCCCTCATGGGGCTGTCCTTCTCGAGGTCGGCGCGGCCGGAAAGAAGGGACGTCCAGGGGCGGGGGAAAACGGCTTCTCGGTTTGTCGGCGGCTTTGGCGGCACGGTCATGCGTTTCCTCCCGAACGAGAATGTAATGCAAAGAGTCATGACGGAAAACAGGGGCGCCCATCCTCGCTCGCGGCCGGGGAAGAGGGGAGAGTCGTCGAGTCCAGGCCATTATAGCGCATCCCCCGTGCTCCGGGTCCCTTGACGGAGGCTCGAAGCGATACGCTATAATACCCGGCGGGGATGGATTTCGCGCATGGTCTCGGATGGCCGGGGGCCGAAGGGCGTAGGCCGTTTCGAGAGAACCGTGCGATTCTTACCAGGGGGGCGAGTTCTTGAGTTCCACGGACCAAAAGTATCTCGTGGGGGCCGAGGTCTGGACGGGCACGGGACAACGTCTGAAGAAGGGCGTCATCGTCCTGGAGGGAGGCCGCATCGCCCAGGTCGGGGAGGATATCCCCGTTCCGGCGGGGGCCGAGGTCGCCGATCTCGGAGGGTGTCTCGTCACCCCGGGGCTGATCGATGCCCACGTCCACATGGGGACCTACAACGAGGGGTTCCCCGAGAACATGCAGGATGCCAACGACATGGTGGAGCCCGTGCTGCCTCAGCTTCGCATTCTCGACGCCCTCTATCCCGGGGACACGTCCTTTTCCGACGCCCTTTCGGGCGGCGTGACCTGCGTGCAGTCGTTGCCGGGGAGCGGCAACGTCATCGGCGACCAGGGCATGGTGGTCAAGACGAAGCCCGACATCGTGGAGCGGATGGCGGTTCTGCCGTGCTCCGCGATGAAGGCCGCGCTGGGGGAGAACCCGGTGCGCGTCTACAATGCCAAGGGCAAGCTGCCGAACACCCGCATGGGGAACGCCTGGCTGATGCGCGACGCCCTCGTGAGGGCGCGGAACTACGGGGCGAAGCGCGATGCCGCGGCGAAGAAGGGGGAGCCTTTCGACCGCGACCTTGGTATGGAGGCGCTTCTTTCCGTCCTGGACGGGACGATGCCGTTCCGGGTCCACTGCCACCGCCTGGACGACATCCAGACGGCGGTCCGCATCTCCGAGGAGTTCGGCCTGCGCTATACCATCGAGCACTGCACGGAGGGGCACCTCGTCGCGCCCTGGCTGGCGGAGAAAAAGGTCTTTGCCGCCGTGGGTCCGACGCTTTCGTCGAAACCCAAGATAGAGCTCCGCAACAAGTCCTGGGATACGCCCGTGACGCTCTGGAGGGCCGGGGTCCACTTCTGCATCATCACGGACCACCCGGTCATTCCCATCGAGCACCAGATCGTCTGCGCCTCCTTGGCCGTGAAGGCGGGGCTGCCCCCGGACGAGGCGCTGAGGGCGGTGACCCTGTATGCCGCCGAGCACCTGGGGCTTGAGAAGCGGATGGGGTCCATCGAGCCCGGCAAGGACGCCGACCTGGCGGTCTGGGACGGGGACCCTCTGGACGCCCGGACGCACGTCGTCAAGACCTTCATCGACGGCGCGGAGGTCTACAGCCGCTGAGGCGGGGCGTCCCCCAAATTCCTCATTTCGAGATGCGTCATTTCGAGAGATGGATCAGCAGCGCCAGGGAAAGGCGCAGGAAGGGAAATCCGCTCAGGCTTCCCAGGGGCAGGAGGGATTCGATCTTCCCGAGACGGTAACGAAGGGTATTGCGGTGAAGGTGCAGCGTCCTGGCGGTCTCCTTATGATTGCGGTCGCACAGGATAAAGGCATGGAGCGTATTGATCAGCTCGGCATCGTGCCGGGCATCGTAGTCCATAAGCGGGGCAAGCAGAAGCCGCGCGGAACGATGCGCCCCTTCGGGGGCGCTGTTCCGCAGCAGGGGGACGAAGAGCTCCATGTCCTCGAACGCATGGGGCCCCCCGTCCAGGCCGAGAAGGCCGAACAGACCCAGGACCCACTTCGCCTCCTCATAAGATTTCCTGAAATCCTTGAGCCGATGAAATCCCCCTATGGCAATGCGGGCCCCTCCCGCCAGGAGGGAAAGGGAATTGGAGAGCGCCTCCGAAACCTCATCGGGACGGGACATCAGGGCAATGGTCTCGGATGAGGTCCGGACCGCGGCAAAGAGGCCGACCCCGCGCATCAGGGACCTGAGCGCGCTCACCTCCATCTCGGCCCCTGCGTCCCGAAAAGCGATGAGAACCACCTGGACCCGAGTGTCCAGGGAAAAGCCCGCCTCCTCGAAGCGGAGGAGCGAGCGCATGGGGGAGTCCCCGAACAGGGCCTCCTCGAGGCAGTCGTCCAAAATGCCGCCGAACGAAGGATCCTCCCGCTCATCCGCCAGGATCGCCTCCATGGCGGCACGAATGGCATGGGAGTAGCGAAGCTCCGAGGGCAGCAGGACGATCGGAAAGTCGTTCTCGTCCGCGTACGCATAAAATTCGTCCGGCAGCCTGTCCAGGAAACGCCCCAGCTTGACCCCCAGCCCGGCTGCCCCGTTCCGGACCAGGCTGCGCAGAAAATCCATGAAGGCGGCCTCCTCCCCGTGCAGGGCATAGGCCGTAGTGAGGAAGAACACGTCGGGGCTCACCCAGAAGCGGATGTCCGGAACCTCGGCAATATCGATATAGCGTACCCGCCGATCTCCGCCCTTCATACCCGCGGCACAGATCGACCCCTCAAAGACGGGAAGCGACAATATTCTCTCGATCGTAACCATGGTCAAGCCCCTCTTGACATGATGCCGCCCCGAGCGGCCTGCACTCCAGGACGTTATCTCATTATTATATAATGAATGGAAGGCCCCCTTGGCGGGCTCCGTCACGCCGGGGGCTCCATTATTCTCTGCAGGAGGGGCATCGTGGAAAAGAACGAAAGGCTGGAGGCGCTCACCTCACAAAATACCGAGCTGCGGCGGGATATCGGCCTGTTCGGCGGTATGAGCATCATCGGCGGCATCATGATCGGATCGGGGATCTTCTACCTGGGCGCTTACGTCCTTCAGCGCTGCGGAATGAGCCTCGGGCTCTCCCTGATCTGCTGGGCCGTCGCGGGGCTGATCTCCGTGCTGGGCGGTCTCTGTTATGCGGAGCTGGGTGCGGCCATGCCGAGGTCCGGAGGCATGACCCTCTACCTGAACGAGGCCTATCACCCGATCCTCGGCTTCCTCTACGGATTCAGCGACTGGCTCATCGGCGGACCGGGGTCCATAGCCGCGATCGCCATCGCCCTGCCCACGGCCCTTCGGGCCTTTACGGACATCGGCGACACGGGGATCAAGGCCATCGCCATCGTGCTCATCGCGATCCTTTCCCTCTACAACTGCTTCGGCATCCGTCTGAGCGCCATCCTTCAGAACATCTCGATGGTCGCCAAGCTGATCCCCATCCTGATCATCCTCTTCGTGGCGCTCCTTCTGGGACAGGTCTCTCCAGCATTGGGGATTCAGCCCCCCACGGGTCCCGTTTCCGTCTTCGATATCCTGCGGATGCTGGCCTTCGCGATCGTCGCCTCGCTCTGGGCGTACGAGGGCTGGGCGAACATCAACGTCGTGGCCGAGGAGATACGGGAACCCCACAAGAACCTGCCTCGGGCGCTTCTCTTCGGCATCGGAGGCATCACGATCCTCTACGTCCTCTTCAACTACGCGATCTACCGGGTCCTGTCCCTCTCCGAGATCCAGACCATGCTCGATGCCGAGAACTATTACCTGGGGACGGCCGCGGCACAGAAAGTCCTGGGGAACGCGGGGGCCGTCATCGTCACGGTGGGCATGGCCCTGTCCATGTTCGGCGCGCTGAACGGCTGCATCATCGCCCAGCCCAGGACCTACTACGCCATGGCGCAGGAGGGACATTTCTTCTCCAGCTTCAAGTGGCTGCACCCCAAGTACAAGGTACCCGCAGTGCCCATGGCCGTCCAGTGCGTATTCTCCATCATCCTGGTCCTGTTCCGCTCCCTGGATCAGCTGACCTCGCTCGTCATCTTCAACGCCATGTTCTACTACATGCTGGGCATGTTCGCCGTCATCCGCCTGCGCCGCAAGTATCCGGACATCCGGCGTCCCTACAGGGTGGTGGGCTATCCGGTGGTCCCCATCCTCATTGGGCTCGTATTCTTCGGGCTGCTGATCAACACGCTCGTCGAGGACCCCGCGAACGCCCTGCTGGGGCTCTGCGTCCCCGCCGTCGGAGCCGTGGCCTATGCCCTGTTCGACCTGCGCCTGAGGCGGCAGGGCTCGTCCCAATAAGGAGGCATTCGAGTCATGAAGATTTTCGAGAACGGGAAATTCTACCTGGAGAAGGGGCGATTCTGCGAGGCCGTGCTGACGGACGGCGAGACCGTCCGGGCCGTCGGCGGACGGGACGAAATGCATGCGCTGGCGGGGCTCGCTCCCGCCGTCGTGGACTGCTGCGGCCGAACCGTGCTGCCGGGCCTCAACGACTCTCACATGCACCTGTCCTGCATCGCCGCGGCGAACGCACAGGCCGACCTCTCCGGATGCAGGAGCATCGGGCAGATCGTCGACACCTGCCGCGCGTTCATCGCCTCCCGCCCCGAGTCCGCTGCGCGGGGCATCCGCAGTATGGGCTGGAACCAGGACCTCTTCGAGGGGGAGAAGCGGATACCCAACCGCTTCGACCTCGACAGGATATCGACGAAGATCCCGATCGTCCTCGAACGGGTCTGCGGACATATCTGCGTGACGAACACGAAGGTCCTGGAGCTGATGGGGATCGATGTCGGCGCTACCCCGCCCGAGGGAGGAACGATCGGGACGGATTCGGAGGGAAAGCCCAACGGAGTCTTCACCGAGAACGCCGTCGCGTGGGTGGAGCAGGTCATTCCGGACTTCACGTTCGAGGAGAAGGTCCGGATGTTCGCGGATGCGCTGGACACTTGCGCGGCCTGCGGCCTGACCAGCATCCAGTCCAACGATGTGGGGGCCCCCAACGTCTATGGGGACTCGGACTCCATCCGCACCCTTTTCGAGACCGGAAGGGCAACGATCCGCTATCGACATCAGATCACCTTCGACGACCCCGAGGCCCTGAACCGTTTCTGCGACACCGAGGCCAGGAGGGACATCTACAAGGGCAACCGCCTGACGATCGGTCCCCTGAAGCTCTTCAAGGACGGCAGCCTGGGGGCGCGCACCGCTCTCATGCGCCGGCCCTACGCGGACGATCCGTGCAACTGCGGCGTCGAAGTACTCTCCGACGAAAAGCAGGAAGGCCTCTGCCGCGCCGCAGCGGCCCGTGGGATGCAGGTGATCACGCACGTCATCGGCGACGCGGCCGTCGAAAAAACGGTCGGCATCTACGAGAGGATGATGAACGGCGGCCCCAACACGCTGCGGCACGCCCTGGTCCACTGCCAGATCACGGACCGCCCGCTGCTGGAGCGTATCGCGCGCCTGGGGGTCCTGGCCATGGTCCAACCCATCTTCCTGGACTACGACATGCACGCCGTGGAAAGCCGGTGCGGCCGGGAACTGGCCTCGACCTCCTACGCCTTCGAGACCCTGAGGCGCCTCGGAGGACACGTCTCCTACGGCACCGACGCTCCGGTGGAAAGCTGCAACCCCTTCCCCAACCTCTACAGCGCGGTCACCCGAAAGGACAAGGACGGATATCCGAAGGACGGGTTCTTCCCGCAGGAATGCGTCGGCATCTGCGACGCCGTGGATGCCTACACGCTGGAGAGCGCCTACGCGGAATTCGCCGAGGGGTTCAAGGGCCGAATCCGCCCGGGATACCTCGCGGACTTCACGGTGCTCAGCGACGACATCTTCACCATCGAACCGGACGGGATCCGTGACATCGCCGCCGAGGTGACGGTAGTCGGGGGAGAGATCGTCTACCGGCGGGGATAGGGCGGGAGCGAGGCGGCAAAGAATGGAGGACCTGCCGCGGCTCCACCTCCATCAGACCCGAGCGAAACTTCGGCCCCTCACAGCGCCCGCTTGAGGTAAACCTTGTCGAGGAGCCGCACGCCATCCTCGATGATCGGACGGCTGTAGTGCTCTTCAAAGTAGTTCTTCAGCGTGTGGGAGACCTCGAAGCCGCAGGACGTGTAGAACGCGGCGGTTCGTCCGCCGGTTCCGACCTGCAGGACGCCCTGGCCCCTGTACCGATCGAGGACGTGGAGGATCAGCGCCCTGCCGTAGCCACATCCCTGATGCTCCGGGACGATCACGATGTTCTGGAGCTCGTAGAGCCCTTCCCCCTCGTTCGTTACGACGCACACGCCCCTGAGCCCGCCGTCGTAAAGGGCGATCATCTCGCCTCGGTCCAGATAGCGGGCGATCATCGTCTCCTCCTCGTCCGCCAGGAGGAGCAGGTCGAGAAAACGCTCCCTTTCGGACGCGACCGTTCGGAAATCCACAGCCCTTCACCCCCGTCCCCGCATTCTCGCCCCCTCAGTCCCGCTGCCCGTAGCTCTTGAACTTCTCCAACACGACCTCCATATCCGCCTCCGACAGCAGGACCGGCTTGCCCATGCTGCGGGCCCGGCAGTAGAGCTCGCAGACGAACTCGATCTCCTCGGCCGCGTTGAAGGCATAGCGGATGTCGGGCCCCGCCGCCAGAAGACCGTGGTTGCCCAACAGCACGGCGTAGCGGTCCCTCATCCCCTCGAAGGCCAGCCGGGCCAGCTCCCGGGACCCGAACGGGGCATATTCGGTGCAGCGGACGTCGCATCCGGCGAAGCCGATCAGGTAGTGCACGGGGGGAAGCCCCTCGTGCAGGCAGGCCAGGGTCGTCGCACAGGTCGAGTGCGTATGCACCACCGCCCCGACGTCCTCGCGCCCGGCGTAGAGGACGCGGTGCATATCGACCTCGCTCGACGGGACGCGCCTCCCCTCCACGACACGGCCCTCGAGGTCGAGCACCACGACATCCTCCGGCTCGGTCCGGAAGTAATCCATCCCGCTGGGGCTGATCGCCATCAATCCCCGTTCCCGATTGCAGACGCTGACGTTTCCGCCCGTCCCCCTGGTCAGATGGTGCGTCACAAGCCTGCGGCAGTAATCGACGACGCTCTCTCGCTCCTCTTGCAGCAGCATCACGTTCGCTCCTCTCAAAAAGCCACGTCCCACACCCGGGACCTCCGTCCCGAGGATCGGCAAAGAACATCCTCCGCCACGCCCCGGAAATAGCCTGGAAGCGCGTCGAGCGCTGCCTCCTCCGGACATCCCCGGCCGCTTCCCGACCTTCGGCGCACGGCGAAACGTGCGGTCCATTCGGCCCCGCCGACATTTGTCGCCGTATCGTTCGTTATATTATAATTATAAGGTTGCCGCCGCTGTCAGCCTTGGGTTCGGGAGCCCGGAATGGAGGGGCAAAGTTGCAGGATTACATCTCCGCCTTTCATAATACGTCCTCGGCCGCCGCCGTCATCATATCCGTGGCGCTCATGCTCTTCTCCGGGTTCATGGCGACGCGTCTGACGAAGCGCCT
The DNA here is from genome assembly GCF_963544685.1 of uncultured Fretibacterium sp. Taxonomy (NCBI): domain Bacteria; kingdom Thermotogati; phylum Synergistota; class Synergistia; order Synergistales; family Aminobacteriaceae; genus Fretibacterium; species uncultured Fretibacterium sp. Next base: position 11,563 of record NZ_CAUUGJ010000030.1, read on the forward strand.
GAGGCTGCCCGACGTGACCGCCTATATCGTCTCCGGGATCCTGATCGGCCCCTACTGCCTGCGCCTCGTCCCGGCCCGGATCATCGACGGACTGGACTTTCTGCCGGACATCGCGCTCGCCTTCATCGCGTTCAGCACGGGCGAGTTCTTCAGGATGTCCGTTCTGAGGAAGAACGGGACGAAGGTGATCGTCATAACGATTCTGGAGGCGTGCCTGACCTCGCTCCTCGTCTTCACCGTCGTCTATTACGTCCTGCGCCTCAATTTCGCCTTCTCGGTCGTTCTGGCCGCACTCGCCTCGGCGACCGCGCCGGCCTCAACCATGATGACGATCCGGCAGACGGGGGCCAAGGGGGACTTCGTCAACACGCTCCTGCAGGTCGTGGCGCTCGACGACGTCGTCGGGCTGGTCGAGTACAGCATCGCCATCTCCGTCGCCCTCGCCTCGATCTCCGATGCGGGGCCGGGAGCGGGCGGAGGCTTCGACCTTCAAAACGTCCTTCTTCCGATCGCCGTCAACGCCGGGGTCCTGGGCCTCGGCTGCTTCTTCGGCCTCGTGATGAAGTGGATGCTGTTCAAAAAACACTCCACCGACAACCGGCTGATCATCGCCATCGCCCTGCTGTTCTCGTTCTGCGGCATCTGCACGCTCTTCGACGTCTCCCCGCTGCTGGGCTGCATGTCGATGGGCACGGTCTACGTCAACCTCACCGAGGACGACAAGCTGTTCAAGCAGCTGAACTACTTCAGCCCTCCGATCCTTCTTCTGTTCTTCGTCCGGTCGGGGCTGTCGTTCAAGCTGGATACGCTCTTCAGCGCCTCGGCCGCCGTCGGCAGCGTGCCGCTCCTTCTCGTCGGGGTCGTCTATTTCATCGTCCGGATCCTGGGGAAATACGCCGGCGCATTCTGGGGATGTCTTCTCGTGCACAAGCCGAAAAACGTCAGGAATTACCTCGGTCTGGCCCTGATCCCGCAGGCGGGCGTCGCCATCGGCCTCGCGGCCCTCGGAGCCAGGACGCTCGGCGGGGAGATGGGGGGAGCGCTGCAGACGATCATCCTCGCCTCCAGCGTCCTTTACGAGCTGATCGGACCGGGTTGCGCAAAGCTCTCGCTGTATCTGGCGGGCTCCTATCACACGCGGCTGGAGGACATCGTCCCGGAGGAGGTCCTCCCGGCAAGCGAGGGCCGGAAATCCGCCATAGAACTGCTGGTCGAGAGGATACAGAAAATACAGAAGGAGTTGCCCCCCAAATCCCTCCTCTCCGAGGAGGAGGAGGCCTTTATGGAGGCGTCGGAGAATCAATATGCGGCGATGGAGGCGAGCCGCCGCTACGCGAACATCCGCCGTTCGCGCCTGAGGAGGTTTTAGGTGTCATGAATACGCAAATCAACGGCCTGGCCGCGGCAATCTTGGGAGGATGGACGGATGAGCTCAACGTCCGCTCCGTCATACTGAGGATTTTGCTTTCGGTCATGCTGGCGGCGATCATCGGCTGCGAACGTTCCAGCAAGCGGCACTCCGCGGGGCTGCGCACCTTCATTCTCGTCTCCCTGGCCTCCACGACGGCCATGCTGACGGACCTGTACCTTTGCCGATCCGCGTCGGAGCGCTTCCCCCTCATCTCGGCGGCGGCCGTGGTCGGCGCCGCGATGGTCAGCGTCAACGCCATCCTGTTCAGCTCGAAAAGCCAGATCAAGGGCCTGACCACGGCGGCGGCCCTCTGGTGCTGCGGACTGGTCGGGATGGCGCTGGGCGCCGGGCTCTACACGGTGGCGTCGATCTCCTTTCTGGCCCTGTTCTCCAGCCTGGCCCTGTTTCCGCCCATCGAGCGGTACATGAAGGACAACTCGAACCATTTCGAGATCCATCTGGAGCTGAAGAGCAAGGGCAACCTGCAGTACTTCGTCACGACGGTCCGGAGCCTGGGGATCCGGATCGAGGACATAGAATCCAACCCCGCGTACCTGAACTCGGGGCTGAGCGTCTATACCGTATCCCTGACCATCAACAGCGCCGAGCTGAAGAAGTACAAAAAACACAGCGAGATCATCGAAGCCCTGCGCTCGCTCGAGTACATCGCACACATCGAGGAGATCAACTGACCGCGTCGGGCGGGGCGTCCGCGCCCGACGTCCCGCAGATCGAATGAGGGGAAAAAAGGAGAGAAAACAAAAAGACGGCCTTCCGCCGTCTTTCCTTTTAACAGGCCCAAGCGCCTTCAAGAACGCTCCAGGCATCTGATTTTTTGATGGTGCGGAGGGGGAGAATCGAACTCCCACAGCTTTACAGCCACAAGATCCTTAGTCTTGCGCGTCTACCAATTCCGCCACCCCCGCAAAACAGAAAACATTATACCGTCTATCGCGGGAACGTCAAGGGTAAGAGCAAAGAAATCGGCCCATGGACTACAGTTTGGATTTTTCCCAGCCCCACGGACCTGTCCGCCGTAAAAACGTTCCAATGGCTACTTTACGCTGACGGGTCCGGATAGCATAATAAGGGCGGGGACCCTCCCGCTCAGCCTGCGACAAGAGGAGCATGAAATGAACCAGCCGGACTACTATCAAATTCTGGACGTCCCGAACGGGGCGACGGACGCTGAGATCGAGGAAGCCTACCGGAGAATGTCCGCCCTTTTCGGGCCCGATGCGAACCCGGAACCCTTCGCCGCCAGGATCTACTCTGCCGCGACGGAGGCCTACGAAGTTCTGAGCGATCCGGTGCGCAAAAGTGCGTACGATCAAGCTCGGCAGCCCCTCCAAGAGGATATGGACGTGGAGGACGACGGCTTTTTCGAGGACGGATGGGCCCGAGATGACGCCTCATATACGGAAGCCGAGTTCTCGGACCGGGACGGAGAACGAGCATCCCGCGCCAACGCTTGGCGGTACTCCTCCGAAACGGACTGGGAGGACGTGGAGTACTCGGACATCCCCGAGCCGCCCCGCAGGAAGAAAAAACTGCCGAATCCGCCCCGCCACTACGTCGTCGAGAGGCCTGCCGGAGGGGAATGGATGGAACGGGAAAAAGCTGCGGCAAGATCCCGCTCCTATTTTTCCCATTGGAGGTTCTGGGCGGCCCTTTCCGCGTGCATGCTCATGGGGTACCTGATATCGAGGACGGTCGCATGGGGACTGGACGCCGCCAAAAAGGACAGCCTGCTCAACCTGACGACGTTTTTTTTCTGCCTCGCCTGGATCGGCTTTCTGACCCTGCGCCGCAAATGGAGCCACGTCCGTTGCCATTATCGCAACCCCCGTACCGGCAACGTGGAATCCTATCCGCCCGACCTGCTCTTCAAGATAGTTTTTCCATGCCTGTGCGCCATCTACCTCGCGTCGACCCGTTTCATCAACATTTCCCCTGGTTACGGCGGAGAGGGCACGATTCTGTTTTACCCGGCCTTCGCCGTGGCCTTCGGCTTCAGCTTTCATTGGGCCACCGTCTTTGCGGAGAGGCCGTAAAAGCCTCTCCCGTACCCCCTCGATTTCAATCCACGAAAAATCGGGCCCCCGGCTGCATGCCAGGAGCCCGATCCTTCATTCCAATCCGAGAAAGGCGTCCGTCCCCTACTTCACAAGGGCCTTGCCCGCCTCATAGGCCTTCAGGTTCATGGGCAGGAACTGCGGCTTCTTCGTGCCCAGCTTCTCCTTGATCATCTCGATGCACATCGAGTCGCTCACCATATCAGTAGCCGCGACGAGGGTCCCCAGCATCACGATGTTGGCCACCTTGTCGCTGCCGGTCTCGTTGGCGATCGTGTTGGCGGGGACGGCGATAGTGCGGATGTCGCTGCGGACGTTCTCCCCCTCCAGCTTGACCAGGTCGCTGTTGTAGATAAGGACCCCGCCCTTCTTGACGTCGTTCTTGAACTTGGTCAGGGACGGCTGGGTCATCACCACCACGGCATCCGCATCGGAGACGACCGGGGACCCCACCTTCTCGTCGGAGATGACGACGCTGCAGTTGGCCGTACCGCCCCTCATCTCGGGCCCATAGGAGGGCAGCCAGGAGACGTTGCGTCCCTCCGCGTTGCCCGTGTAGGCGATCAGCTGGCCCAGCACCATCAATCCCTGTCCGCCGAAACCCGCCGCAACCAGCGTACGCTCGAACTTCTTTCCTCCGTTGTCCGCCATGTCCTCGCCCTCCTCACTCGAAATCCTTCTTGACGCCCAGAGGATAGTAGGGAATCATGTTCTCATCCACCCACTTCAGGGCGTCCACAGGACGCATGCCCCAGTTGGTCGGGCAGGTGGAGAGCACCTCGACGAAGGAGAACCCCTTCTTGTCCACCTGGTTCTTGAAGGCCTTCTTGATCGCAGCCTTGGCCTGCATGATGTACTTGGGCTGGGAAAGCGCCACGCGCTCGATGTAGGCCGGTCCGGCCAGGGTGGCCAGCATCTCGCTCATCCGGATGGGGTACCCGCTCACCTTGGCGTCGCGCCCCCCGATGCAGGTGGTCGCCCTCTGGCCCAGGAGCGTCGTGGGCGCCATCTGACCGCCGGTCATGCCGTAGATGGCGTTGTTGATGAAGATAATCGTCAGGGGCCAGGCCCTGTTGACCGCGTGGACGACCTCCCCCATTCCGATCGAGGCCAGGTCGCCGTCGCCCTGATAGGAAAAGACGATCTTATCGGGCCTGACGGCCTTGATCCCGTAGGCAAGGACGGGAGCGCGGCCGTGGGCGGCCTCAATGAAGTCCACGTCGATGTACTGGTGCATGACGACGGCGCAGCCCACCGGGGCGATGCCGATCGTGTCCTCCTGAATCCCCAGCTCGTCTATGGCCTCGCAGACCAGGCGGTGGGCCACGCCGTGCATACAACCCGGGCAGTAGTGCGTGTGCACGTCCCTTTGCCAGGTCTTCGTCATCTCAAAAACTTTCGTCTCGCTCATCTTCTCGCCCCCTCCTTCTACTTCTTCCCGAGCTTTCCGAGCAGTTCCCTGCACTTGTCCTCGATCTCGTGCACGGACGGCGTGAAGCCGCCCCACCGGCCGTAGGTCTCCACGGGCAGGCGGCACTCGGTCGAGATCTTGACGTCGTCGAGCATCTGATACTCCGAGCTCATCTCCACGTCCAGCAGCAGCTTGACCGAGGCGGGCAGATCCCTGAAGCCCTTCACCGGATAGGGCCACAGGGTGATGGGCCGGATCAGCCCCACCTTGAGCCCGTCATTCCTCAGGCGGTCTATGGCCGTCCGGGCCATGCGGCTCGTCGTCCCATAGGCGGCGATCACCAGCTCCGCGTCCTCCACCAGGTAGCGCTCGACCCGCTGCTCGTTCTCGCGGATCTTCAGGTACTTCTGCTGGAGGTGCGTCACCTGGATCTCCAGGTCCTCGGGCTTCAGTTTGAGGTTGTAGACGATCGTACGCGCACCGCCGCGCTCCTTGCGCCAGCCGAGAGCCCACTCCGCGTTGGATTTGGGATCCTCGATCGTGCGCGTCTTGATCTCCACGGCCTCCATCATCTGGCCCATGAAGCCGTCGGCCAGCACCATCACCGGCGTCCGGTACTTCTGGGAGAGGTCGAACCCGTCCTGGATCAGGTCCACGGCCTCCTGCAGGTTGTCGGGGGCCAGCACGATCATGCGGTAGTCCCCGTGCCCCGCGTTCCGCGTCGCCTGGAAGTAGTCGCCCTGAGCGGGCAGGATCCCGCCCAATCCGGGGCCGGCCCGCATCACGTTGACGATGACGCAGGGCAGCTCGCCCATCGCGATGTAGGACATCCCCTCCGCCATCAGGGAGATGCCGGGGCTCGACGACGTGGTCATCGCACGGTACCCCGTGGCCGCCCCACCCATCAGGGCATTGATGGACGCGACCTCGCTCTCGCACTGGAGGAACACTCCCCCAACCTGCGGAAGGCGCGACGACATATACTCGGGTATCTCGTTCTGAGGCGTGATCGGATATCCATAAAAATACCGGCAGCCCGCCTGAATGGCAGCCTCCGCGATGGCCTCCGTCCCCTTCATCAAAACCTTCGCCATTTTTGTCCCCCCTCCAGCTACTCGTCGGTACGATAGACCGTCAGAACCACGTCCGGACAGATGCGGGCGCACAGCGCACAGGCGATGCACCCCTCCTGAAACTGCTCCACCGGGCGGTACCCCTTGGGGTTGATCCTGTCGGAAATCCTCAGGACCTTCTTGGGGCAGACCTCCACACAAAGCCCGCAGCTCTTGCAGTAATCCTCCCGAACCTCCACTCGTCCTTTCGCCATGTTTCCACGTCTCCTCTCCTGTTCGCTGACGTTGAAATGCGAATCCTCGCGAAAAACAATGCGCCTCGCTTCAAGCTCCGCTCGCCCGCACCGGGGCCGACCACATGCTCTCGCCCTCCCACGGGCGCTGCATGTACCGGACCATCGGCCAGATCGGGACGGAGTCAACCCCCAACAGCCGCTCCACCTCGCCGCAGAGCTCCTCCAGAACCGTCGCGTAGAGCACGGGCAGATTCAGCCTCCGCCCCGCCTCCAGGACGATACGGACGCCCTCCGCGACGTCCTGGGCGGCCGTCGTTTCCATCAGATGACAGTTCGCAATCAGAGCCCCCACCTCGAGCCCGCAGAGCATCTCCATCTTGGCCCGCATCTTCGCGATGGCCTCAGGACTGCCCGTCGTGGGCCGGAAGGCGTTGGCGACCAGGAGCAGCCGGTACCCCGCCGCCTCCAGGTCGGGCGCGAACTGCGTCAGGGCCCGGACCCCCACGGCGTCGCCGCCGATGTCGAGGATCAGCCGTGCACTCCCGTCCACGATGGCCCGGGAGATGGCCGGGTTGATGATGGACATGTCCGACCACTTGGCCGCCTCCGGAGGGGTGAGCACGGTGAACCCCTCCCGCTCCAGCTGGTCCGCCACCTGGCGGATGCAGAAGTAGGGGTTGATGATGTCCGCGTCAGCAATCGTGACGCGCTCTCCCCGCTCCTTGAGTCCCCGCGCCAGGTTCAGGACGAACTCCGTCTTCCCCGACCCCAGAGCCCCGGTGACGGCCACGACCCGGGGCCATTCGTAGAGCCCCGCCATCTCCGCAGGCGTCCGCCCTTCCGTCACAGCACATCCCCCTCCTTCAGACGCAGGCCGCGCGCCCATTCGTCCCCCCCGACCCGCTTCTTCCCCTCGGCCTGGACCTCGTCGAGGCGCAGAGCTCCCCCTCCGCAGCCCACGACCGGAAAACCATCGGAAAACCGCAGCACACGCCCGACGTTTTCCTCCGCCCCCCCGGCACCTTCACAGGGCAGGGTTTTCCACATCTTGAGCCTCGCCCCCCTCACGGCCGCGAAGGCCCCAAAGGAGGCGTCGAGCGCACGGACGACGTTGTGGATCCGCAGGGCATCCCACTTCCACGACACCTCGCCCTCCGCCTTGCCGATCTTCGGAGCGTAGGTGGCGGCGCCATTGTCTTGCTTTTTCAAAAAATGAAGCATATTGTTCGGTGCATTTAGTAAATATTGTACACCTTCGAGGGCGATTTGGCTTCCCCCCAAGCTCAATTTCTCATAAAGCTCCGAGGCCGTGGCGGTCAGCCCGACGGGGACGGAGACCTGGCGCAGGATCGGGCCGGCGTCCATCTCCGGGACGAGGCGAAAGACGGTCGCTCCCGTCTCCGCATCGCCGCTCATCAGGGCCCGCTGGACCGGCGCCGCGCCGCGCCAGCGGGGAAGGAGGGAGGGGTGGATGTTGAGGCAGCCCCAGCGCGGGGCGTTCAGAAACGGCTCTCGGATCAGCTGGGCAAAGTCCACGACGAAGATGGCGTCGGGGGGGGAGGCGGTGACGGCCTTCAGCAAAGGCTCGTTTTCGGACAGGGGGCCCGTCCGCTCCAGGGGGAGCCCCAGGGCCAGGGCGGTTTCCTCGACGCGGGAGACGGTCTCCCTCAGGCCGCGTCCCGCGCGCGTGGGGTTCCCGGTGATCACGCGCTCGAGGGAGATACCGGGGGGAAGCGACGCGCTCAGGTGCATCAGGCACCGGGCCGCGAACGCGCCGCTCCCCATGAACCAGAGGCGCGTCATCGGGCGGCGGCCGCGCGCTTGCGCATCTTGGTCCGGATCATCCCCCGCTTGATGGGCGAGAGGTAGTCGATGAAGAGCTTGCCGTCCAGGTGGTCCATCTCGTGCAGGAACGCCCTGGCCAGGAAGTCCTCGACCTCGTGGACGCGAAGCTCGCCCCTCTCGTCGCGCGCCTCGACCCGGATCCAGGAGGGACGCTTCACCTCGGCGTAGATGCCCGGGAAGCTCAGGCACCCCTCCTCCCCCATCTGCTCGCCCCTCTGTTCCAGCAGGCGGGGGTTGATCAGGACGAAGAATTGTCCGTCGTACTCCACCAAGGCGATCCTCCGGGACACCCCCACCTGGGGGGCCGCCAGCCCAACGCCATCGTGCGTCTGCATCGCAACGCGCATCCTCGCCACAAAATCGGCCAGCTCCTCGTCGAACTCCTCGACGGGTTCGGCCGGCTTCTTGAGCACCGGGTCGGGGAAGCAGCGAACCTCCAGCTCCCCCTCGTCCAGTATGCCCGAAGCCACTCCCTTGTACTCCGTCATGTGTACCCCCGGATATCCATGCCGCCCCCGCCCGCGAAAAGGGGACGGAAGGACGGCTCTTTTTTTGTTCGATCTCCGACCTTCAGTATACCCGCATCCACAGGCTCGCGCATCCGAAGAAACCTGAATATGTATCCCGGTCTCGGCATTTTTCGTTATTGATTATACTTGACCTTAAGGATAGAATTGGGCCGGAATGGACGCAAGAACCGTGTCGTTTCGTTCAATACAGGTTCAACACAGGTTGAAAGCCAATATATTTCGGAAAGCAGGTAGCGCGTTTTGTCCAATCTGACCCGAACCATCGAAAAGTACATTCACGAGCTCTTCGAATCCGAGGGGGACGAGTCCATCGTCTCCCTCAGGCGCAAGGAGCTGGCCGAGACGTTCGGCTGCGTGCCCAGTCAGATCAACTACGTCCTCCGCAGCCGTTTCACGCCGGAGCGGGGCTTTCTGGTCGAGAGCCAGAGGGGCGGGCACGGATACATCCGCATCCTGCGCGTCGCCTTCGAGGCCCCCGAGGACCGGCTCAGCCATATCGACGCGATCGTCGGGGACTCCATCACCGAGCAGGAGTGCCGGAAGCTGCTTCTGGCCCTTCAGGAGCGCGAGCTGCTCTCGACGCGGGAGCGCCTGATCATCGAGGTCGCCCTGAGGCACGAGGAGGAGATGGGGCGGAACGAGTTCGACCTTTCCCCCCACAAGCGCAGCGTCATTCGGGCGGATATGCTCAAGAAGATGCTGCACAGTCTGATGCTGGCTTAGGCTCTTTTCTGAATCCCATGCACGGCAAGGAGAACAAAAATGTGGCAATTCTTTACGGAACGAGGTAAAAAAGTCATCCAGCTGGCCCATCACGAGGCCCTTCGCATGGGGCACCCCATGGTGGAGCCCGAGCACATCCTGCTGGGCCTGATCCACGAGGGCGGCGGCACGGCCTGTCAGGCGATGATCGCCCTGGGGCTCGACCTGGAGCGCATCAAGTCCCAGATCGAGGAGGCCATGGGGCAGTCGCAGCCCAACATGAAGTCCATCGACCTGCCGCTCAGCCCCCGGATGAAAAAGGCGCTGGAGCTGTCCATGCTCGAGGCCCGGAACATGGGCGTCAACTACGTGGACACCGAGCACATGCTCCTGGGCATCCTGGGCGACGACAACAGCCTGGTCTCCCAGTACTTCTTCACGATGGGCGTCGACATCGCGGCCGCCCGGAGGCAGATCACGGCCATCCTCCAGGATGGGGAGGGCAGCCCCGACCCCAAGGGACAGAACGTCGAACTGCTCTCGGACCGGCTCAGGAAGAAGGGCAGGTCCCGGACCCCCACGCTGGACCAGCTGGGCATCGACCTCACTCAGAAGGGGCGGGACGGCGAGCTGGACCCCGTCATCGGACGGGAGCGCGAGATACGCCGCATCATGCAGGTGCTCTGCCGCCGCACCAAGAGCAACCCCGTCCTGATCGGCGACCCGGGCGTTGGCAAGACCGCCGTGGTCGAGGGGCTGGCCCAGAAGATCGCCGACGGCGCGGTCCCGGAACCGCTGAAGGACAAGCGCGTCGTCCAGCTCAACACGGGGAACCTCGTCGCGGGGACGAAGTACCGCGGCGAGTTCGAGGAACGGCTGCGCCGAGTCGTCAAGGAGCTCAGCGACTCCGGCGACGTCATCCTGTTCGTGGACGAGGTGCACACCATCGTCGGCGCCGGGAATGCCGAGGGCGCGGTGGACGCCGCCAACATCCTCAAGCCCAGCCTTTCGCGGGGCGCGTTCCAGCTGATCGGGGCCACGACGCAGGACGAGTACCGCAAGTACGTGGAACGCGACGCCGCGCTGGAGCGGCGTTTCCAGCCGGTCCGGGTGGAGGAGCCGAGCATCCCGGACACCGTCCTGATCCTCAAGGGCCTGCGCGACCGCTACGAGGCCCACCATCAGGTCTCCATCTCGGACGAGGCCCTGGCCGCCGCGGCGCAGCTCTCCGCCCGCTACGTCCAGGACCGTTTCCTGCCCGACAAGGGAATAGACCTCATCGACGAGGCCGGGGCCCGGTCCCGCCTGCGCACGCTGGACCCGCCCGAGTCCATCCGCGAGCTGGAGCGTCGCCTCGAGGAGTCCCGCAAGCAGAAGGAGGGCGCCGTCCTGGCCCAGAACTTCGAGGCGGCCGCCCGCCTGAGGGACGAGGAGCACGCCCTCGCCGACCAGCTGGAGGCCGCACAGGCCGAGTGGCGCGAGAACCGGACGCACCAGCGCGCCGCCGTCACCTCCGAGGACATCGCCGATGTCGTCTCCGAGCTGACGGGCATCCCCGTGAGGCAGCTCACCGAGGCGGAATCGGAGCGCCTTCTGCGCATGGAGGAGGAGATCTCCTCGCGCCTCATCGGCCAGGACGAGGCCGTTGGGGCCGTGTCGAGGGCCATTCGCCGCGCCCGGACGGGGCTGCGCGACCCGCGGCGTCCCATCGGCAGCTTCCTCTTCATGGGGCCGACCGGCGTGGGCAAGACCGAGCTGGCGCGCTGCCTGGCCCGCTTCCTCTTCGGCAGCGAGGAGGCGATGATCCGCATGGATATGAGCGAGTTCATGGAGAAGCACGAGGTCTCCAAGCTCCTGGGCGCGCCCCCCGGCTACGTGGGGCACGAGAGCGGCGGCAAACTCACGGAGGCCGTCCGCCGTCGCCCCTACTCCGTCGTGCTCTTCGACGAGATCGAGAAGGCGCACCCCGAGGTCTACAAC
>NZ_CAUUGJ010000031.1:0-21969 GCF_963544685.1 uncultured Fretibacterium sp.
TTTCCCCCTCGATCTCAGACTAAGCTTAAGGAAGGGCCTGGGAAAAAACCCCTCCTCAAGCATCTTTTACAGCCATCAAACCGGACATTCTTGTCGGACCTGTTGAGCCCGACGGGGACAACAGGAATATCCGGGGCTGTTTGCCGGCCTCACTGACGGGCTCGGTTCACCTTGGCCCCCTCTGGTTACTCCTCAACCGAGACCGATTCCAGCAAGTCATCCAAAAAAACGCCGAGGAACTTCTCAAAATCGCCATCTTTTTCGCGATTTGATTTTGGAGCCAAAAAGAAAGTAATACTCTTGTGCTTATCGTAGAACTCGATGTAGGGTTCCTTCTGCGAAGTCCCATCCAGACGCTCTCCCAAATTGGATACGTCAATACGGCGCCAGTTATCTTTTTTGACAAAAATGTACTCATCCGGCTCCTTACCCTCGGAAAGAGCCTCCTTCTCCATCTTCTCCATGTTGAGGAGAAGTACCTGATAACCTTCCTTCCCCTCCCCGTAGAAAAAAGACAGGTACCCGAACCCCTTATCCTTGTGGGCATCGCTCTTTTTCAGGAGCTCATCCAGGCGTCCTTCCAGCGTCTGCTTGTCCTCGGCGATTGGTTGCGTCGCACTCTCAAGGGAAATGCCGGGATTCTTCATCGTATCTATAAACCGTGACAATTGATCGCTTAAGTCATTTTTTAAGCTGTCCCAATCCTCTTCCTTGGGGCTTATGGAGAAAAAAACTCTTTTATCCGTTTTGTCCTCAACCAAAGAAAGGTCCTTTCCGAGAGGTGACAATACGGTGTTTTTCAATTTCTCCTTGAACACTCTCTCGTTTATCAACTTCTTCTTCTGGCCTCCCCGACCTCCTTTATCGCCCTTTTCAACCAACCATTTTTCGTTTTTCAGTTTTTCAGTAAAATCTTTGGATATTGCCTCTACTATTAAGTCATCTGAGGAGAATGAGGCCTCCTCTTTCCATAAATCAGGATACCAGATGAGCCCGGCCAGGCCTTTGAGGTAATCTTCTCCCTTATTTTTCTTATTTTTGGAAAGAATGTCGATAATGTTCTCCAGATTCTCCTTTCTTTTCGCTCTTCTTTCAGTGGTCTCCAGATCCTCCGAGGAATCAGTGGAGGGTGAGGCGTCCCCTCCATTCCACAAGGAGCAGACAGGTTGAATGAGATATTTCTGGAAAAAATCACGGATACTGCCCCAACAACAGGCTACGCCAAAAGTCAGGGCCAGAGCCATCAGCAGGGCCGCGAGCTGGGGCATGCGCAGCTTCCTTTTTTTCGCAGCCCTTTCAGCCGGAGGGCAGAACGGAGGATAAAGACCTCTCAGATCCCTGACGTGTCCATCCACCATCAAATATCCCACGTCCTTTCCGGGCCATTTCAGTGAGGGGAAAAGAGGGAGGGGAACCTCCCTAGTCGAGGAAGTCTTTTCTGCGTCAAGGTAAAGCGTATCGGGTCTTACGGTGTTCTTTTGGGCTATCCGCTCCAGGTCGTTGGAGCTCCAAAGAGCCCGTGTCACATGGGAAGGCGTTAATGCACGGACGACATCCGCCGGCACGACGCAGGCGACCGTGGATATATTCGGTCGCCCCTTATGGTCGCTGCCGGGGAAGATGAAGCCCATCAACGTTTCCTCGTCCCGATCCTTTCCCCCGCCCTGCCAGGGCAGGAGGATCAGCCCCGCCCCCTTTCGAGGCCGCTCCAGACTGGGAAGCAGGCGAAAAGCCTTGAGCAGCGAACGGTAACGGCTGTCCAGCTTGTATCGGTCGGCAAAGCTTTTCGAGGCGTGCTTGATCCCCCAATCCAGCCCGTGAACCCCCTCTTCGCCTGAGGTAAATACCCAGTACGCCAGGTTTTTGCAGATCATTTCGTCCCTCATTTCAGCCACGGACAATCCGGGATTGGAGTATCAGGCTTAAACTCGATGAATAATTCGCACCCCGTATCGGTAATCGTCTTTGACAATCCCTTGTAACCGTCAAAGCCCAGCGACTCCTCATGGTGGGTAAAAAGTTCATCGTCCATTACGGGGTCCACATCTATAGCTTTAAAGGTAAGCGGCGGCATATCGACTGTCCATGTGATATCCACCCCTTCATTAAATTCCGGATACCAGTTATCTTTAATCATTTTAGTGTGCAGGAGCTCTTTGTTACCCTGCGAGACGGTTACAAAAACGTCCGGCTTATCATAGGTTGTTTCTTTGTTGATTTTCCCCTTGACGACACTCAGCTTGCCTTTGACCCCTCCTTGAATGACGTTGAGGAAATCCCGAACCTCTTCGACGTTTTTCCTCTCGGCAGAGTTGGGCCATAGCTCAAGAAATGCGTCCAGCCTTTTGCGGCATTCGGCAACTTCCCTCCTGTCCCTCGTGTTGCGCCGCCTCATGAAGTCCTCCCGGCAATCGGCGAGATGTTTTCCCTCCAATTCACCCATTATGGCCTTTTCCTGCTTTTCAATCTCAAACGAGCCTGTGTTGAGCGGTTGGATCGCCTGCCGCAGCGCGTTCAGGGCCTCCAGGGCCTCCTGCTTACCCTCGGAGAAATCTTTGCGCTGGACAGCCCTGGAGGCGTCGCCCCGGATGTTTTCAACCTCCATTTCGATGCGTTTCTGCAGGAGGTCTATCCCCTGCTGCCGCAGGTCGTCCCGATCCTTTCCCTCAAGGCTCGTAATCCTGTCGACCATCTCTTTTATGTTTTTGGAAGCATCGAGTTCTTGAAGCCGTTTCTGCCTCTGTTTTTCCCTGATGGATGCGACGCGGCCCTCCAGCTTCTCCCTGACCTCCGAGGTCATGGCGGGATAGCGGTCCAGGAGTTCTTGAAGGGAGTCTGCATTGTCGGCGTCCTTTTTCAACGATTGCTCCACCAGGGCAGCATAATGCTTCTCCAGGGCATTTTCCAGTTTTTTCCGACCTGTGGAGTCGAATTCCGCCTTGTGACGCTCCAGCAGCGCCACGCCCTCCTCCGGCGACAGCAAGCCAGCCTCTCGGGTCCAGGCATCTTGTTTTTTACCCGCCCAGGATTTCTGCTGGTCCTCCAGATACTTAATAGTGTCAAGAGAAAGTTTGGGATGATCCGTCAACTGTTCGGCTTTTTTGATATACACATCGAATGCCTCCGGCCCGACATCCAGAGACAGGATGCTGCCCCATCGGCGCAGGCTGTTATCAATTCTCTCCTGGATATTCTTCTGCCAGCTTTCCGGGACATCATAATTCAGGCTGTCCAAAATCGCGTTGAACAGCTCGTCCGGTGACGCATTCTGTACTTGAGAATCCAGGTTCAGCAAGCGCCCCAGGTTGAAATACCACGCCTTGCGCTTCGCCAGCTCGTAGTGCTGGGGCTGGATCTCGGCAAAGTGCGTGACGGAAAGATAGCGTTTCACCTTTTCCGCATCCTCCAAAAACGCAGGGCTTGCGTCGGGCGCCTTCTCCTCGTCAACAGCCTCCAAGACGGCTTTTATCGGCGCGTAGACGGCGGCCTCATAAGCCCGATAAAGCTCCTCCCTCAAGGGAGGCAGCTTTTTTTCCGCCCTGAAAAAAGCGGGCAGCCAGGATGGGGAGGAGAAGGCATCCACCTCCTGAAGGGCCTGCTCGTAACGGCCCTCCGTCCTCAGCCTGTCGACCCTTTCCTGCATTCCCCTCCATTGGCTTATGTCGTAGTAGTACATGCCACCCTCCAGGACAGCGAATATGGAGAGTACCAGAGCGGCGATGATTTTTCTCAGGGTTCTTCCGTAGGCCAATCGGCTGTGGACCATCGCCTCAAAGAGGTCCTCCATCGGCTCGATGACCATGTCGGGCTGGTAATTCCGGGGGACGCTCTGGGGTGATTCCCACTTCCCGATGGCTTGGCTTTTATAGGCGTTGACGTATTTGCCTTTTTTGTAGGCGGTTTTCTCAAGCCAATTCCCCTGGTCCTGGGATTTTTCCGCCGCCTTGAAGAGTACGGCGTTCTTCTCTTTTAAGGTGTCCAGTGAAACGTCGGGGATCGTATCGCCTTTTGTGAAGATGAACCATATCGGCACGTCCGAACGCCCCTTCAGATCCCCTGACTTGTGCTCCCGAATATTCGAGATCGCGTTGGTAAACACAATGTTGTCCGTTAAGGCCTTTTCCGGATACTTGACGAGGTCCTCTCCCGAGATGAAGAACAACGCTCCATCGGCTTGCTGAAGGTCCGGCAGGATTTTATTCTCCACCCACGCATCCATGTCCTGCGTAAAACCGCCCGGGATGTCGAACAGCTCCACGTCCATCCCCAGGGAATCGACGGAGAAGCTGAAATCCACCCGCTCCGACGTCCCCTGCACCACCTCGTGTTTCTGGAAAAGCTGGGTTATGAGCTCCGCAATCCTGTTGACGGAGCTCTGTGACTTGATCATAATGGGGCGGCTGCCCTTCCCCAGGTTCGTTACGAGGTTGAAGTAGGACCCGAAGAAGACCGTTTTACCAACTCCCGTTGCGCCCATCACCGCAATCTTGTATTTTCTGTTCACTCCAATTCTCCCCTCTGTGAACTTGCCGACCCGCTATGCCTTGCTCGCAAATCTACAAAATTTTTATCCGAAGCACATGGACAAACGACGCCGTTCCATCCAGATTTAGCTGTTCATCAATACGCATTCAGCAACGCTTCCAAACGTTCCATCCGATCTCGTTCATCAAGAGCCTGCCAACCGTAATCGAGCAAATAACTAGTTAAAATGGCAGCCCCCGATGCCAATAAAAGTACCCCCCCTGACAAAACAACACTTCCTAAAGCGACACCCCATCCTCCGGCAGAGACAGCTCCTCCCCCAAGCCATGCCAGCGCAGCATTGGTTGCGGCAACACCCGATAAGGCCGAAATCGCTGTTCCCGTACTGGCCGTCCCTACAAGCACTGCCGTTTGTAAAATGGCACAACCCGCAGCATAGCCCGCAATGGAAGCGACAACACTGGAGGCTATTCCCGTCAGAAACATCCTATTTCCATCCTCGATACGCCCCCCATTGAGCAGGGCATATCCATAGGAGAAGATCAGGGTTGCAATGATTCCTCCACCCAAACCTCCCAATAACCTCGAGTTCTTCAGCCATCGTGGATACATGGTTGCAAGCAGCGATTGAGAGGATGTGAGCATTTGTTTTTCGACAAAATAGGAAATTCCTGCTCCTGCCAAGGCGCCGCCTGCAGCGCTGACGGCACTCAAGGTTATTTCTTTTGTCATCTGATGGAAGTTAACAGCTTCCCCCGAAAACAAACGGTTCAGGACATGGAACCCCAACCCCATTATCGCCCCCCAAGCCCCCGCTTTAAGGGCAATCTTTCCTGCCAAACGCCAGGGCCAGCGTGGTTGCTCGAGATTATGTTTTTTTAAAAATGCCCCAACCCTGTTCTGTTCTTTAGCGGTTTTGTAATCTCGCATAGCAATTTCACGCTTGGATGAATTCCCGTATTGTTCTCTAATAGCGCTGGTTACCGCTTCATCTACCAGCGCTTTATGTGAAGGAGACAATTCAGCATAGGGTTTGGACAGCACATTGATCTGTTTCACCGTTCCCGGAATCGTGTTCCCCTTGGCATCCAGATGTTCACTGGTCACAACAAAAGAATTTTTTTTCACACGGAGCCGCCACAATACCTTTCGGGGTTCTATTTTCCCTCTGGCAACGCCCTCCATATACTGCCCAATTTTATTAACTTGTTTGGCCAGCACCTGGAGATCAACTGGCTTATCGGAGTAGTAGACATATCCCAACCCTTTCTCATGCCAGATAAAGACTTTCTGCCCCTTGGGCAGGGGGACCACCGTTATTTCCTTGGAGGTCGATGAGGGAACAAGGGAACTTCTGGAAATAGGCTTTATTCCATCCACTTTCAACGATATTTCTCCGTAATGCTCAGCGGTCTTGCTAGCACGGCGCCTGATCCATTTATCACTCATCTGCCTGCCATCATACTTGGTATCCCCCAAATGGGAGCTACCGAATTTGCTCTCCGCCACCATAACTCCAGAGGGGTTCCCTCGCTTATCAAATTGAACATACAGGCCATCAAAGCCGGCTCTTCCCGATTTCGATGGGTCCAACAGGGCTATCGCTCCCCCCGGTTTGACCTGTGTCGATCCGGGATCAAGCGGGTACCAAACTTTACCTGAAGCCATACTGTTGTTGAAAAATAATCTCATCATATTTTCGGTAACGTTTCCCGTGAAGTTACGGGACGATGAGGAGAGCCGGGAGGCATAAAGCATTGCCGGCGTCTCCGTTGCGACGGTCAGCGCCGTTGCGAATGGCGAAACCGTGGCCGGGATGTACGGAACGCTCCCGGCAAATACCGCATGGGGCAAAAAAGTTATCAGAACGCAAGCGGCTATCCACCTTATCTTTTTCATGAGGGCCCCCCTAAAAATCTTCCAGCTTACGTTTTTCTTTAAATACCATGGCTTTTTCAATATCGCTTTTCTCAGTGTTGTCCAGCTTGAAATACAGCTCTCCCCATACCCTGTTGAGGCACTGTTGCGCTCCAAAATCCAAGAGCCTCGTATCAATGTAGGAAAGTTCTTCAATCCATGAAGTTTTGAGTGCCTTTTTCATCTGTTCCATCGCCCACTCGTTATACCGACGCATCTGTTTTGCACGGTAATCCGACAATTGCTGCTGTACTGTCTCCAAAAGTTTACTCAGTTCATCACTCACTTGAGGTGAAGAGATATTTTGGGACTGCAACGTGACGTCGCGCATGAAAATATTGATCCCATTGATCTTCTCCTGAAACGTATGCCCATTATTAGATTCCTTTAATTTTGCATAAGAGTTCTTAATGACTTCCATTGCAGCTCTGGAGCGTCCCTCTGCAACGTCCTGAATCCGTTTGTCGAGCTTTTCCTTAATCTGGAGGACTTCTTGAGTGACGCCCTGCGGTAAATTGAGGCTCAAGGCTACCAGCTGCTGTAAGGACGTTTCGGCAAGCTGCAGATAGTACATCTGCAGAGGAGCAAGGCTCTGAGACGAACTGCGAGAGAGCAGCTCTTCAATCTGCTCCATCCCGGAATTCATCATTACCCCTGTCTGCAGGCCCTCCGCAATTTCCTGATCGTCCAGACCATGTTCCTCCAACAGGCTATTAACATCCTGTAGAATGTTTAGGTACTCTTTCAGGTTTTGGGAGTTTTTCGCATCCTCCTTACGCTTTGCAACTTTTTCCATAATTTCTGTATCAGGCCGGTCATCCAATTTCGGGAAGTTTCCATCAAGAGATTCTTCCCGAGCTAAAGAGATTTTTTCTTTCAAATTCACAATTTGTGGCAGATCATTCGGTTTTACGGTCATCACCTGTGCGCTCAAAAAGGAATCCAATGCATCCAAGCTGTCTGCTGGAAATACCGGAGCTTTTTTTGCCCATTTGAGTATCATCGTCGCATAATCCATGATGATATCGATATTCCCAGGCATAAAAGAAAGTGCATTGACAAAATACATGGACGCCAATTCCATATCCTGCTTGTGCGCCGCCCGCAACGCCTGCTCGCGTGCCTGCTGTGCAAAAGTGCGAGCTTCATCATCGGTCAAGGCAGAAGCAGTTCGAGAAAGGAAGAACAACGAAAGGGCTAAAAAAAAGCAGGCCAACAGATGCAATCCTTTTTTCCTGTACATGAGTACTTCTCCTCCTCAAAAGATATGCTCTATACAAATAAGAGAACACAATCTTAGATCTTAATCGGCTCCTCACTTTGTTTAAGTGGGTAGGCCTATCTGTAGCTTTCCTGCGATGAGGTAAATCATCGAGATGAGGTTCTCCTTGCTCCTGTAGTCCCTGGCCTTCGCCTTACAGGCCTGGATCAAGCTGTTGATCCCCTCGAGAATGCCGTTGTCGATACGGGACTCCAAAACCACTGGAGGACTCCGTCCCAATGATGCCTGATCGTGCGAGCTGCTCCAACCATCCCTCGCTTGCTGGAGGTCTCGTCGAATCCGACATTGCGGACCTGCGACAGATCCCTCCGCTTGGGGGACTGTTCCGTGTAATGCCTGACCACGCGCCAGAGGCGTGTGTCGTGCATGTTCACCCCCTTCGCCAAGGTCTTGATGGGCATAGCCGGAGCCAGGGAGAGGACCAACGCCTCGAAAAGCCAAGTAAACCCGCTACCTTCGCACGCCCAGGGGACGGGGACCAAGTGGATGCCACAGGCATCGCAGTGGACCCTTGGGACCCTGGCCGTGAGGTAGGCCTCGTACTGAAAGAAATTGAGATGTCTCCAGGTCTTTTCTGCCTCGCCGCTTCGGACGAGGGGAACCGTTTGTCACTTATCCAGTTCCATCCGAAATCACTTCGCCCAGACTCCGACATCGATCAGGCTGCCCCTCCGCTCCGGCTCAATAAGGCTATGCCGTCCTTCCGGCTCTGCAAGATTGTCCCGTCTTTCCGGGGCTGCCAGGCTGGGATACCTTGCAGGATCCAGAAGCGTAAACTCTCGAATCAGGTCCTCGCCCAGGAAAGCCACGAGGTCCTCCAGATAGATGGTGTCCTCCCATTTCTTTTGCTCATACCATTCCTGCGCCCTTTGTATAGCTATCCCCCCACCAACGATGACGACAGGGACGAAAAGAGGAGTTGTGCCCGCCGCAACAACAATCTTGAGGACAAGCATGTTGACGGGGACCATCAAAGCGGCCCCGACGGCATTTTTGCCGCGCTGCCGCGCCCGCTCGGCGAAGACCTCGTAAGAGATATCTCCATTTTGATAGGCGTAGAATTCTTTCCCCATGCCCCAGCAAAAATAGCCTATCGTGTATCCCATCCCCGCATTTTTGAGCGGCATCACGGCGGCGAATCGTTTCCCTACCCGGCAAAGGACGCCGTCGACGAGCATTGGAGTGACGGTATAGCCGGCAAAGTCCACCGCCGTTCGCTTCAGTACCCTTTCCCAGGAGGACTCGCCTCGATAGGCCAGGCTCAAGTCGTTCCAGTTCTCCGAAAGGGGCATCATCGCACCGCCCAGCATATAAGGCGCCGTCCGCTTCAGTTTCTCCCTCATGCCAGCGAGCATTTTATTCTTCGCAACCGTGACGTCCTTCATGTCCTTTTCGACCACTTGGGCAAGCTCCTGCTGGCTGCGCTCCCTGGTATTGGGCTTCCCCGTCACCTGAGATTCCGGTATCACCCTGTCCGCCAGGTCTGCAGTTTTCTTACTGCGAATGAATTTCTCGTACTCGTCGTCCGGGAGCACTATTTTATCGTCCTTTGGAAGGCGTGCCAGTGCATTCCGAAGACTTTTCTCATACATTTTTGCTTTTACAACGTAGTTTTGTCCATTTTTGACAAAACCAACGTCATATCTGCTGGGGGGGTTATAGCCCTCGCAACCCATTTCCCTCATGATCTGTTCTGCCTTCAGGCGCTCAAAATTGCGCGCCTGGCCCACAAACTTAGCAGCGCTAACTCCATTCTTTGCCGCCTCGGCTATCATTGTCTCGTTTTGAGCTCTTACGGCAGTCAAAGTCGGCGATTTCAGGACCTCTTTCCATTTATTGAGATCGACCCCCTCCCCAACCCCGGCCGAGGTTTGGCTGTCGCCCACCACATGCGAGGCATGGATCTGTTCCGCAAGGGCCATGGCCTCGGAGCGGGGCAGATGGGGGTAATGTCTCCCCAATTCCGTCGCGATACGTTCCTGCCCCGTCATGGAGACGGCTTCCTTGTAGATTGCGGAGACCTCTTTTTGCACCATTTTTTCCGACCATTCGGGATGAGCCTTCAAGACATTGTTTTGGATGTCCTGCAAGACCTCTTCTTTAGGAAGGATACCTCGATAAAACCAGTCGTCGGAATGCCCCCAAAGTTCCCGATGCCCCCATCCGCCCGCATGGTTCCCGTTCTTCCATGGAACGGTGTCGATGATCGCCGAGTGAATCTCCCTGCTGGCCTCCGTACTCACTCCCCATATATACTGCCTCTGGAAGCTCAGGTGTTTTTGAAAGGGGAACGCCTGGACCGGCTCCGCGGCAACAGCACAGCAAAAGACTGCAAGGAGCAGACGAACGGCAAAGAAAGGTTGACCTCGCCGCATGGCTCAACGCCACTCCTTGAAGAAATCCTCTATCCTTTTGGCGTCCCGCATGATGTCCGGATCCGTACTAAGATAGGACTTGAGGTCTCCATCATAGCGCTCTTTAGCCAGCGTTCCCTTCCAGAGGCGTAGCAGTTCCTCACGGACGGAATTCGTGGACTGCAGGACGCACAGTCTTTGAGACACGCTGTAAAAGGGCCCGATCTCACGGGCAATCTGCATGATACGGGTCTGCCCCTTTAGGGATACCTCCTTGAAGAACACCCCGGTTTTGTCGTCGGCCTCCTCTGCCGTCCTGGCGTAGCCGGCGGCAAAAATCGTCTGCATCGGGACGTCGAAGAAAATCGCCCGGATCGCCCGCCCCAAGGAGTTCGCCAACTCGCGAACGTCCCTCTGAGCATTCTGGAGGCCCTTGAGGTATTGGATATCGTTGGGGAAAGAGCCCCGTGCCTTCTGCTCCAGGTCTGCGATCGCCTTGTGCGCCCAATCCAAGTCCGACAACCAGTCACGCAACCGATCGATGTTCCTCCTGAAGATTCTGTCGATATTGAGATCAATGATCTTTTGACTGGCAAAGGCGCTTCGCACGCTCCCCGTATTCCCCCAACGGATGCGGGAAGAGAGTAGCCCCAGCATCCAAAGCTGGTTTTTGTTGTTAAGTTGAGATACGACAGCATTCACAAGATTTTTATCGGAGACGAAGGCAAGGCTGCCCCGAATGGAATCCTCCGACAGGGACCTCAGGGGAGCCGCGGCTAACAGCGTGTAGAAGGCATAACAGCGATCGATGGCCTTCTTATGCTCAGGTGATCGTTCCTCTTCCCTTGGGGCCCAGCCATTTTCCGCCTTCAGGGCTTCCCGGAGTTTCAAGGCGGCAAAGGTCCTCGCACTGTCCCAATCCTGCAAAACACCCGGCGTAGGGCTTTCCGCTTCCAACCGTTTTATCAGGTCCTCAACAGCCCTCTTTTTGTCGAAGACATCCTTGCGAATCTTGGAGAATTCGGAGTCCTCCCCATACACCATGTTGTCCTTAAGCCCGTCGAGGAGTTTGTGGTAGAACCCTCCCCTCGGACAGGAATCAATGGTGGATTGATCGACCGTCACGGACATCCTGTCGTCCGGGTTGTGGAGGATAACCCAATAGCCAACATCTTCCCCACGGCAGCGAGTCAATTCCGCCTTGGCGCCGTTTCCGGAACGAGAGACGCTGAGGGCCTGGCTACTGTTTTTAAAGCGGCAATCGCGGATCTCCAGGTCATAGGCAGACACACTCCGAGTGTTGATGCACCAGGTCAACCCCTCAAAGGTGCACCCCTCAAAGGTCGTTTTAGTGCTGGGATATATTCCAGCAGTATTTCTTCCATTCCTACCTTTAAAAGTCACATTTTTGACGACAACCGGTTTTGACAACGCGTCGGCATTGATGCCTTTATTATCACATTCGATGGTCATATTCTGGAACGTCAGCATATCGGCTGTGGATTTGGTCATGTATTCATGTACAAGGGCCACAGGCCAAAACACAGCCATCTCTAAGTTCCTCACGAAGCTCCTCACGACGTGTTTCTTGACGTTGGCGGAGCTTTCTGCGTCAAAAACGGGCTTGTCCTTATCCTTGGGACTGAGAACGACCTGAGCACCTGTGCCTGAAAGAGAGGAGACCCAACTGGGGACAATAAAATTGCCGCTGATGGAGGAGGTGATCCTTATGTCTGTTATCCCGTCGTCCCATGCCTGCTGCAGTACCTGCTGCAGTTCATCAGCCGTTCGGACATCTCTCGTCGTTGCGGAGGCGCAAGAGACGAAAACGAATAAGGTTAAGCAAATTGAGATCAAACAAAGAGCAACACTCCGAACAACAATCCTACCGAGCCTTACGAAAAACAATTTCATTTCCTCCCTCATGATGGACTGCCACTATAATGAGACAGGCAAATTCTCCAATTCTCCCCTCTGTGCACTTGCCGCTCCCAGGCCGACCGAGCCCTCGGCCGAAAGCGGCTCCATTTTTACAATGACCCCACCGAATTATAATCATACACCTATATAAATCAACGTTTGGAGACTTACAGCCTATCCAAATAAATCCTTGCCTAAAACGTCTTTCCTCCGCACCATAGAGGAAAACGCCGACAATGGAGTGGTGAGGATGGAAAGGCTTACGGGGATGGAGCTGCACAAGGCCATCAAGCGGATGCGGCTGGACAGGGGGCTGACCCAGGCAAGACTTGCCGACGCGGTGGGCGTATCCACCTTCACACTGATTCGCTGGGAGCGCGGCGAGCGCGCGCCGGACGGCCGCTTCCTGGAGAAGCTGGCCGCAGCCCTGAGCTGTTGGATAGTGCTGGACACGGACAGCACATGGAGCTGCTTTCCCCATGAGGGGACGGGCTCGGCCGCCCCGTCCCCATCCCTTCCGCCGTCCGTCGAAGAGGTCTACGCTCAGGCTGCGGCGGCTAAGGATAAGGCCGTGTGGAACGCTTTCTTCCATAGGCTGGCCCGGAACAATCCGGATTTGGAGGCGTGGCTCCGAAACTCCGATGGCGGATCGGATATGGACGAGGGCACACTCAAGATCCTGGCTTCCGTTATCCTGGCCATTGTACGGGCCCGCTGAGGAAGGAAGCGCCGGGCCTCTCAAAGCATCCTCTTTCGCTCAAATGACGCCGTCGTCAGGTAATCTTTCAAAAATATCACCGTTCGGTTATCCTGTTCTCCGACCCAGCGTTCCAAACGACAAAGGTCATCGCGGCGCGTCCGCTTCAGCAGAAGCACCAGATCCCTCCCCCCGGATTCTCCGGAGCCTGCCAGAAACGACCGCGTAAAGAGCGCGCAAGGCGCCGCCTCGTCCACAATGCCCTTCCCCTTCAGCTCCGCGGCGGCATCCACAATAAAGCGGGGGACATCCTCGTCCTTCAGCCCCAAAAACACGACGCCCCGCCGCCTCGCGCAGAGCGGGGCCAGAGCGGACCGCTCCATCGTCTCGGGAAACAAAAGGCACCGGTTCACAGTTCATCCCCCCACCCATTCATCGTCGTCGCCTGCCTCAGACTACTCTGGTAATATAGGGGGGCGGGCCCGGTGCTGTCCAGTGCATCTGATCGAGCCTGACGGCATCGACGTTTACAGATGCAAATCTTGGGATGGAGACGAGGGTATCTTGTCGAAGTTCAATCCAAAATTCAATCTTACGGACGATATGATGGCGCGGCTGTCCGCAAAATCTTTGGAATTTCAGGCAGAACGGAGGACAATCCATGCCCTGCTGGGCGACTATGCGGCCGATTACCGCCGTTTTAAGGGATCGGAGCTGGCTCGGCAGGAGTACCTGCGCGAGCGGTACGCGAGCCGGGCGCCACAGCTCAGCCACCTGGTCTGGGACGACGAGGACGGCCTGTACTGGGGGCCCTCGGACATCGCCATCCTGCTGAACCGGGACCGGTCGGCGGTGTCGCGGACGCTCGCGAAAATGGCTGCGGATGAAGAGTGGCGCATACGACTGTCCGTGCTCTGCAGGGATTTCGGCCGAAGCGTGTCCGCGCCGCTTTATGCCTACCGGCAGGAGATCTTTGACCTGATCGTCGATTATTACGAGGAGGATTATCTGCGGCGCTTCATCAGGCCGCGTCGGGGAAGGCCCCGGAACGAGGAGGAGGCGCGGGAGGTCCGCCGCTACTGGAACCACCTCAAGGACTCAGCCCGAGCCGCTCCCGAGCGTTTTTGGGAGGAAAGCGGTCACGCAGGTTTGCCGGACATCCCGCCGATGGGGCTCAAGGAGGCCCTGCGCCTGATCCTCTCCAAGGTCCTTACCCTGCGGACGGGCGCGCTGTTCACCGTGTTGTTCGCGCTCGGCTACGAGCTTTCGCGCCGCTGGCCCGCCCTGTTCCTCTGGCTGCCCGCCGTCGCCATTCTGGTCTTTTTTGCCTGCATACCGCTCCTTCGCCGTGGGAAATTCAACCCCGCGCACGTCGCAAGCCTTGGGGCGGGCGCAATGCTTTTTTGCTTGCTCTGGACTGTGGGACTTCTCTCCAGGGAGGGCGCGACCCACACGCCCGGAGGCGTCCTGCGGGTACGGGATACGGAAAGAAAGGCCAACCTGACGCTCAACCCCAGGATATGGAACGACGGCATCGTCCGCTTTACCATCGATACGGACGCCGATGTTCGCAAAATCCTGCGGTATTCTTACCGCATCAGCCCGGACACGGAGTATCGTTCCACGGGATTCATGAGGGAGGCCAACCCGGCCACCGGAGCAAGGTACCCCGACAGGACCATCGACACCGGCCGATCGGAGGGCATCGTCGAACTGGACGTCAAATACCTTGGGGCCGATGGGAGCGAACACGGGCCCTACCCATTCCGTTTCGACCTGGATGCGGTGCGATTCGAGAATGGCAAGGACTGGGCCCTCCACTCCGTGGACGAATGGCTCTCGGTCTACCGTCTGGAGGATCCGCAACGGGAGGGAGAGGGAACGACCTTCGTTACGGTCGACTTCGGCCTCCTGGGCAGTGAGGCCCTCGACGCCGTCTCGGGCATCGTGTACGGCATCAACACCAAGACGCCGGACACGAAGATCACGATGGAAGAGATTTTGAAGCTTCAGAAGCTAGGCGTCCATGAACTGCTGACGAGCAGGGAGGACACCGTCGCCTGCGTCTCCGCACGGCTGCTCTTCAAGGATGGGACCTCGTCGGACGTGCGGGTGTTCAGGAAAACGGTTCGCTAAACGGGCACTCCCATAGGGTTGCCGTCAGAACTACCGAAGAACGACTTGCTGGAAAGGCGGCTCGCTTATCATACCACCTCGCCGCTTCGGGCGAGAGGAATCGTTTGTCGCTCCATCAGAAATTACCCTGCCCAGACCCCGGCGTCGAGCAGCTGCCGCACCGCCGTTCCGGGCCAGTCCCTGTTGCTCAGGGGCGAGGCCGGGCTGGGATGCAGGATCCTCACGATCTCTACATCCGCACCCGAAAGGTCCTCCCGGGCCCGCGCCTCGGCGAAGGCCCCGATGCCCACCAGAAAACGGGGCCGGAGCGCCGCCACGACCGCACGCAGGTGGACGCCGCACGCGGCGTAGAGCGCACGGTGTTCGCCGGCCGGCAGTTTGTCGGGGGTGAGGTTTCGCCCTCCCTCCGTGCCGTTCCGGCGCGGGGACGCGGCGATGAAGAGCAGCGGACAGTAGTTGACGACGAGGTGGTCGGCGAAGAAGGCCTCCGGCGTCCCGAAACGCTCCCGGAAAAGGCCCCACAGCCTTTGGCCGCTGACCTCGGACCGTCTGCAGGCCAGCCCCTCCACCGGGTACTGCGGGTGCTCGTCCGGGGGGCGCCCCGTGGGAACGGCGATGCGCATCCACTCCCGCACGGCCGTGACCTCGCCGAAGGGAACGCCCGTCTGGGCCATGCCCCACGGGCCGGGGTTCATCCCCAGGAAGAGCGTGCGCTTCGGGGCCGAACCGTAACGCTCCACATAGGCCCTGAAGGCGTTCCAGGCGTAATCCAGGGGATTGTAGACGCACGCGACCGGAGCGGAGAAGCGCAGGGCGTCCATCGCCTTTCTCAGCTGTTCCGCGGCGTCCAGCTGGGCTCGGACGGCGGCGTCCATGGTTCGATCGGGCGGCAAAACGATCACTCCTCGCGGGGACATTCCATTTTAAGAACGGGGCCTTCGCCCCGTTCATTCATACCCTCCATTTTACAGCAGCTCTCCCTTGCCCGCCGGGCGGGCGGTTTCCTCCGTGAGGCGTCCTGCAACCGGAACTTGGGGGCGCGTAGAACAGGGCCGGGTTCAGTGAAAGCCGAAGATGCGGCGGTGCTGGGCCTGTGCCTCCGGAGCGAAGTCCTCGGCCAGGAGGGCTTTCAGTTCCGCATCCGTCGTCTTGTCGGTCGGGAGGTGCACCAGACGCGACGCCTGGCGCATCATGGCCCGCTCCACAAGGTTCCGCACGAACCGGCCGTTGCCGAAATCGGGCGTAATCAAAGCGGCCTCCAGCAGGCTGCGGGCCCGTTCCTCGGCTTTCGCGCCGAGTGATCGGCACTTTTTTCTGACGACAAGCCGAAGGATCTCCATCAGCTCGTCCGCCGTGTAGTCGGGGAAGTCGACGTGAAACGCCACGCGGCTCCTCAGGCCGGGGTTGCGCTCCACGAACTCCCGCATCCGATCGGGATATCCGGCGAAGACCACCACCGTCTCGTCTCGTGCGTTCTCCATCTCCTGGACGATCGTGTTGATCGCCTCGTCGCCGTAGAGCCCGTCGCGATCCTCCACCAGCGAGTACGCCTCGTCGATGAAGAGCACCGAGCCCTTGGCCGCCTTGAACTTCTTTTTGACGAGCGGCGCGGTCCATCCCACGTACTTGCCCACCAAATCGCTCCGCCCGACCTCCACCAGGCCGCCCGAGGAGAGCAACCCGTTGTCCTTCATGATGCGGGCCATGAGGCGCGCCACGGTCGTCTTGGCCGTGCCGGGGTTTCCGGCAAAGACCATGTGCATCGAGGGCCGCTCCGTGCCGATCCCCCTGCCCGCAAACAGCTTCTGGGCCTTGTGGAAGTCGATGGCCTGGAGGATCACCTCCTTGACCGACCGGAGGCCGGGCATCTCCATCAAGTCCTTATAGGCGTCGCCCTTCGGCTTTTTCGCCCGGTTCTCCGACTCGGCGGAGAGCTCCCGGTACTGGGGGTGGAGCTCCGTCCTCAGGTAGCTGTCGTACCAGCGGTCGAACAGCTTGTTGAGGTCGGTGCTGAGGTACCCGGACTCCTCGCGGGGCAGGCTTTTGACGAGGGACCGGCAGTCCTCGATGCCGTTTTTCGCGGCGAGGCGCTTCAGGTACCCCCGGGCCTCCCGGGTGAATACGAGCTCCTCGTCCAGCCTGACGAACGTGAGGCCGTGGAGCTCCTCCATCAGCTGCTCGTACAGTTTGGACTCCGAGCGCCCCATCTCCAGGATGGTCAGGGTCCCGCGGCGGAACTCGCGAATCCTCGACGCGACGGACGCGACGAGCTCGAAGGAGGCGTCGGCGTGTCCGGACTCCTCTCCTCTGTCCTCCAGGGAGAAGGCTATCGCCAGGGCGCAGCCCAGCTGCGACTGATAGAGCTCCTTCAGCTTGTCCTCGTAGAGGCATTCGAGCAGGCCGCCGTCGACGCTGCGCGTCAGGGTGCAGTAGCGCCGCCCCATCAGGCGCCCCCTCTGGAGGAGGGAACGCAGCAGCAGCTCCCGGACGGAGCGGCGGACCTGAGGATCGTCCGACACGATGACGTAGTGGACCGGGTTCCCCTGAAAACGGTCCGGGGAGCGTTCGTCGAAGATCCGCTCGATCTCGGGGACCAGGGAGGCGCTGCACAGCAGCCGCTTCGCCTCGGCGATGGCCTCGCTCTTCGTGCAGGGGGCATCGAGCAGCACCTCCTCGCATTCCGACTCCGTGCAGGCTTTGATGAACGCCATGCCCAGATCGGTTTTGTAATTGTCGTCGTCATCGATGTAGTCGTTCCTGTCCGCCAGGTTGAGCATCCGGGAAAAATCCCCGGCGGTGATCTCCCGGGTATCGAGGATTTTCCCCTTGAGCCGGGTGTGAGCGATAAACTCCTCGAAGGCCTCCGCGAGATCCCGGCGGTTCATCGAGACGGCGTCCACGAACAGGGCGGCGCCGATGGAGACGTTTCGGTCCTCGAAGTCCGAGACGAAGAAGGCGATCGTCCCCTTCGTCCTCGAGTTGGCGTCCGCCGTCAGGGCCTTGAGACGGGATCGCACGCGCCTTGACTGCCGATCGCCGCTCTCCAGGGCCTTCTCACTCTCAAATTCAATCTTGTAGAACAGCATCGTCGTCCTCCCGTTCTTTCATAAAGGCCTTCAGGCCGTTGGGAACAATCCATTGAGAATAATCCACTGGGAGCAACCCATCGGGAACGATCCGTCGGAATCTTTCGTGTGCGTGGTTGTCTGTCTCTGGCGCGGCGCGTCTCTTCCATTATCGGGCATAGGGGGCGTGGCGTCCCGTCGGCTTCAGGAAAAAATTTTTCCGGACGATCGATAAAAAGAGGAGCGTCCGCACGCGGTGTCGCCGGGAAGGATCGCCCCGCATCGCAAGCGTGAAAAGCGCCTCATTTCCCGAACCTTGGACTGAACTCCTCTCCCACGCTTTTGGACACTTGACTTGGGGATCACGATATCGGGCCTCCTTTGGACAAAATTCAATTTTTGTGGTAAAGTTCCCCTCGGTTTTGGAGAGCAGCGCACAAGCGTCCTTTAAGTTCGGTCCGGAGAGGCCGAGAAGGCGGCGTGTGGGAGACTATCCATAAATATTGCAAGGTGAGAAATGTTGCAAGGATAATCGTGCCCTGTCGTCTTTTCGTAAGGACGGCAGGGCATTTTCTGTTTTTTGACGCGTTCCGCGTCGGCTTTTTGGCCGGGAACCTCTGCCGTTCTCCGTGAAACTCGGAGGAATCAGGTACGAAGGAGGCACTCATGAAGGAGAAGGCGCGCATCATGGACGCCCAGGCCATGGGCCGTGCGGTCCAGCGCATCGGGTACGAGATCGTCGAGCGGAACAAGGGGACGGAGAACGTCGTCTTGATCGGAATCCAGCGCCGGGGCGTGCCGCTGTCGCAGCGGATCGCCGGCCACATCGACCGGGTGGAGGGGACGACGGTCCCCGTGGGCTGCCTGGACATCACCTTTTATCGTGACGACCTGTCGCTGCTCTCGGAGCACCCGGTCCTGAACGGGACGGACATCCCGTTCGTCATCACGGGCAGGGACGTGGTGCTGGTGGACGACGTGCTGTTCACCGGCCGTACCGCGCGCGCCGCGATGGACGCGGTCATGGAGGTGGGCCGTGCCCGCACGATCCAGCTGGCCGTTTTGATCGACCGCGGGCACCGCGAGCTGCCCATCCGGGCCGACTACGTGGGCAAGAACGTTCCCACGTCCCGGAACGAGCTTGTCTCCGTGCGCGTGGCGCCGTTCGACGACGAGGAGGCCGTCGTCCTGTTGGATGCGAACGAGGGGGAGAACTGACATGCTGCGCTCCAAAGACCTGCTGGGACTGCGCAATACCGGCGCCGACGAGATCCGCGAGATCCTGGACACGGCGAAGATCATGAAACAGGTGATCGTCTCCAACAACAAGAAGACCCCTCATCTCCAGGGAAAGTCCGTCATCACCGTCTTCTACGAGAACAGCACGCGCACACGCCTGTCCTTCGAGCTGGCCTGCAAGTACCTGTCGGGCACCGCCTCGGGGATGACCGCCTCGGCGTCCAGCGTGGCCAAGGGGGAGACCCTGATCGACACGGCCCGGACGCTCGACGTCATGGGCACCGACGTGATGATTCTGCGGCACCCGATGACGGGCGCGCCGCACCTGATGGCCAGGCACGTCAGGGCCTCCGTCATCAACGCCGGGGACGGGACGAACGAGCATCCCACCCAGGCGCTGCTGGACATGTTCTCGATGGAGGAGCGGTTCGGGTCGCTCGAGGGGCTGAGGGTCGCCATCGTGGGGGACGTGACCCACAGCCGCGTGGCGCGCTCCAACATCTACGGGCTCGGCAAGATGGGGGCCAAGGTCGTCGTCGCGGGGCCGGCAACCCTGATGCCGGTGGAGATCGAGTCCTTGGGCTGCGAGGCCACCTGCCGCGTGGACGACGCCATCCGGGGCGCGGACGTGGTGATGGGGCTGCGCATCCAGCTCGAGCGGCAGAAGAAGGGGCTCTTCCCCTCGGTCCGCGAATATCATAAGTTTTTCGGCCTTACGGAGGAGCGAATAGCCCTGGCCCGCAAGGATGCGCTGGTCATGCATCCCGGTCCCATCAACCGGGGCGTGGAGATCGCGTCGGACGTCGCGGACGGGCCGCAGTCGGTCATCGACGGGCAGGTTACCAACGGGGTGGCGGTGCGGATGGCGCTGCTTTATCTGCTGACGCGCACCCGCGCCGAGGCCGGGGCGTAGGGAGGGACCGAGCATGACGAACAGCCTGATGAACGAGAACTGGATGAATCGTAAGGAGAGCGCGGAGGACATTTTGATTCGGGGCGGTGACGTCCTGACCGTCTCGGGCTTGGAGAGGGGCGACGTGCTGATGCGCGGCGGCGCCATCGCCGCCCTGGGGAGGGATCTGGAGGCCGGGAGCGCCCGGGTGGTCGACGCCTCGGGGCTCCTGGTGGCGCCGGGGCTGGTCGATATCCACTGCCATCTGCGCGAACCGGGTTACGAGCACAAGGAGGACATCGCCTCCGGGACCGCGGCTGCTGCTGCTGGAGGTTTCACCTCCGTCTGCTGCATGGCCAACACCGACCCCGTCAACGACAACGCGGCCGTGACGGAGTTCATCAAGAGCAGGGCGGCGGAGCGGGGAAGCGCGCACGTGTATCCCATAGCGGCCGTGACGAAGGGCCTGAAGGGGGAGGAGCTCACCGAGATGGGGGAGCTGGCCGAGGCGGGGGCCGTGGCCCTCTCCGACGACGGGCGGTCCGTCAAGAGCGCGCAGCGCATGAGGCTGGCGCTCCGCTATGCCGGACGCTTCGGCCTGACGATCATCTCCCACCCGGAGGACGACGAGCTGACGAACGGCGGCGTCATGAACGAGGGCTACTGGTCGACGGCCCTGGGCCTGCCGGGGGTCACACGGGCTGCGGAGGAGACGATCATCGCGCGGGACTGCATGCTTGCGGGGCTGGAGAACGCGCGGCTGCACGTGGCGCACGTCTCCACGGCGGGCGGGGCCGAGCTGGTGAGGGAGGCCAAGCGGCACGGCTGGCCCGTGACCTGCGAGACGGCGCCCCATTACCTTTATGCCACCGACGAGTGGCTTCAGGACTACGACACGAATGCGCGGGTGAACCCGCCGCTGCGCACGGAGGCGGATCGGCTGGCCCTGATCGAGGCCCTGAAGGACGGGACGATCGACTGCATCGCCACCGACCATGCGCCGCATCACGCCGACGACAAAAACGTGGAGTTCGCCCTGGCATCCTCCGGCATATCGGGGTTCGAGACGGCGCTCGCGGTCTGCTGGACGGCCTTGGTCGTGCCCGGACACCTGACGCCCGAACAGGTGCTGGACAAGCTCACGCGTGCTCCGGCCAGGGTTCTGGGGCTCGATGCGGGGACGCTCGAGGTCGGAAAACGTGCGGACGTGACGTTGATCGATCCCCGGGCCGAGTGGACGGTGAACCCCGGGAAATTTCGGAGCCGCGGAAAGAATACGCCCTTCGCGGGACGTACCCTGACGGGGGCGGTCCGCTGCACCTTCCTCGAGGGACGCCCGGTGTATGGGGACGGCCCGGAATGCAGATAGACCGTCTGATCCGGGCGATCCGCGAGCGCGGCAACCCCTCGGCCCTCGGGCTCGATACCCGGGTCGAATATGTTCCCGAGGCGTTCGCCCGGCCCCACATCGAGGCCGGGGGGCCTGCCGATGCGGTGCGGGCCTTCAACTTCGCCCTGCTCGACGGCCTGAGGGATCTGATCCCCTGCGTGAAGGTCCAGGCGGCCTATTACGAACGGATGGGGCTCCCGGGGCTGTCCTGTATGTACGATACCGTGGCGGAGGCGCGGAGGCTGGGCTACGTCGTGATCCTCGATGCGAAGCGGGGGGACATCGGCGCGACCGCCGCGGCCTACTCCGAGGCGTACCTCGCCTCGGACGCCCCCCTGGCGGCGGATTTTCTGACGGTGAATCCCTACCTGGGCAGCGACGGCGTGACGCCCTTCGTGGACGATTGCCGCACGTCGGGCCGGGGGATCTTTGTCCTGGTCAAGACCTCGAACCCCTCCTCCGGCGAGTTCCAGGACCTGACTGCCGGGGACGGCCGGGCGCTCTTCGAGCACGTGGGGGCGAAGGTCGGGGAGTGGGGGGGCGGCATCATCGGCTCGGTCGGCATGACTCTTATAAACATCTGACGCTGCCG
>NZ_CAUUGJ010000032.1:0-21690 GCF_963544685.1 uncultured Fretibacterium sp.
ACACTCGACTAGTCGTCGGCAGCGTCAGATGTGTATAAGAGACAGTCCGTATCCTTTCCGTCCCCCTTCTCCCCAAAGCGATATATAATGACAAGGATGCTTGAAAAACCGGAGGGAAAATTCATGAGACGAACTTTGAACCTCGCCGCGCTGCTGGCGATGACGTTCTGTTTTGCCGTTTCGGCCCAGGCGGAGCCGCTCCTGCTCTACACCTCCCAGCCCGACGGGGACGTCCGGACCCTGGT
This sequence comes from uncultured Fretibacterium sp., assembly GCF_963544685.1. Classification (NCBI taxonomy): domain Bacteria; kingdom Thermotogati; phylum Synergistota; class Synergistia; order Synergistales; family Aminobacteriaceae; genus Fretibacterium; species uncultured Fretibacterium sp. Next base: position 246 of record NZ_CAUUGJ010000032.1, read on the forward strand.
CGAGGCGTTCGTGGAGAGCTGCCCGGGCGTCGAGGTCCGCGTGTTCCGCTCGGGCACGGAGGAGGTGGTGAGCAAGGTCCTGGCGGAGAAGATGACCGGACGGGTGCAGGCCGACCTCCTTCTGCTCGCCGACGCCGTGACGTTCGAGCGCCTGAAGGCCGAGGGGGTCCTGGCCGTCTACCGCTCCCCCGAGGCGTCCGCGCTGCCCGACTCCGTGCAGGACCCCGACGGGACCTACTGCGGGACGAAGGTGCTCGCCACGGTCCTTCTCTTCAACACGTCCGCGGGAAAGGCCGTCGAGCCCACGTGGAAGGCGCTCCTCGACCCGGAGAACGCCGACAGGGCCATGATCGCGAGCCCGCTCTACTCGGGGGCCGCGGCCTACCAGCTCGGCGTCCTGACCCGTTCGGAGGGCTTCGGCTGGGAGTTTTACGAGGGGATGAAGGCGAACGCCGTGGCGGTCGGCAAGGGCAACGGGAGCATCATCACCGCGGTGGCGGGCGGGGACAGGCTCTTCGGTCCCGTCGTCGACTACATGGCCCGGCGCGCCAAGGCCAAGGGTTCGCCCGTCGACTACGTCTACCCCGCGGAGGGCTCGCCCGTCATCACGGAGCCGGTGGGCATCGTCGCCCGGGAGGAAGTTCGCGGCGAGGCGAAGCGCTTCGTGGACTTTCTCCTCTCCGAAAAGGGACAGGCGCTCTTCTCCGGGATGGGGTACGTCCCCGTGCGCCGCGGCGTCCCCGTCCCCGACGGGCTGCTCGGCATCGACCAGGTGACGGTCCTGAGCGCCGACTCCGCCATGCTGATCCGGGAGCGCGAGGGCGACAAGGCCCGGTTCTCGGAGCTCTTCGGCTATTGAGGACGGCCTTGCTCGAGTACGCCCTGCGGGAGGGCCGGGGACGCTTTTCGCTGCGACGTTTTCCCGGCGGATGGAGCGTTGCCCTCACGCTCCCGCTCTTCTTTTTCTTCGTTCTTCCCTTCCTGCGCCTCTTCTGGCTGAGCGTGTGGAGCGACGGCGGCCCGACCCTGGGACTCTACGCGGACCTGGCGGCCTCCGAGCGCGTGCGCGCGGGCATCCTCAACACCATCGGTATCGTCGGGGCCTCGACGCTCCTCGCGTCCTCCGTGGGGCTCGTCCAGGCATGGCTCATCGCCCACACCGACATCCGGGGGAAGAGGATTCTGGAGGGGCTCTTCATCATGCCGTTCGTCATCCCGTCCTACATCACCTCCCTGGCCTGGGCGCGCTTCGCCGGCCCGGGCGGGTTCCTGGCCCAGCTCACGGGGTGGAACGTCCCCTCGGCCTACAGCTGGCAGGGGATCGTCGGGGTCATGGGGATCTGCCACGCGCCCCTGGCCTTCCTGTTCTGCCTGAACGCGCTGCGGAAGGTTCCGCGCGAGGCCGAGTGGGCGGCCCGCTGCTCCGGCGCCGGACCGTGGAGGACCTTCCGGTCCGTCACCGTTCCCTCCGCCCTTCCCGGCATCGTGGGCGGGGCCATGACCGTGCTCCTCGCGGGGCTGGACAACTTCGGGATCCCCGCCTTCCTGGGGGCGCGCAAGAACATCAACGTGCTGAGCACCCTCATCTACCAGGAGGTCGTCGGGTTCGGCCCCTCCGCCTTCGGGCGTGCGGCGGCCCTGTCCATGATGCTGGGCGGGCTCGCCCTCCTGAGCTGCGCCGTACTGTGGCGCTTCCTGCGCCGTGGGGAGGTGCTGGAGAGCCTCGTGCCCGACCGTCAGCCCCGTTGCGAGCTCGGACGCCTCCGGCCCTGGGTCGAGGGGCTGCTCTGGGCCTTCGTCGCGCTGACCTCGCTCCTGCCCCTCGCGTCCATGCTGGCGGCCTCCCTGCTCAGGGCGTGGGGCCTGAGCTTCGCAACGGCAAACCTCTCCCTGGACAACTTCGCCTTCCTCCTTGGCGACCCCAAGGCCCTGGGGGCCCTGGGCAACAGTTTCCGGCTCGCCCTGTTCACGGGGGTGTGCGCGATCTTCATCGGCTCGGCCGTCGCCTGGGGAAGGGTGCGGCGTCCGGGGATCGCGTTCCGGTTCGCCGAGGCGGCCCTCTCGCTGCCGTTCGTCCTGCCCGGGACGGTCTTCGCCCTGGCGATGATCTTGGCGTGGGTGGAGCCCCTGCCGGGCTGGCGCCCCGGGATCTACGGCACCACGACCCTGCTGGCCATCGCCTACGTCGTGCGCTTCAGCGTTCTGCAGTTCCGCGCCAGTGCAAGCGCGCTGCAGCAGGTGGACCGTTCCGTGGAGGAGGCCGCCAGCGTCTGCGGGGCCGGGCGATGGGCCTGTTGGCGCCGCATTCTCATCCCCCTGATCTCCTCCGGGCTCCTCTCCGGTTTCTTCATGACGACGGCCCATGCGCTGACGGAGCTCACGGTCTCCTCCATTCTGGGGGCCCTGGGGGCGGAGACCGTGGGCATGGTGGTTCTGAACTTCGAACAGGCGGGGGACGTCGCCCTCTCCTGCGCCTTTTCGGTGCTCGTCCTGGGGCTTCTCGCCCTTCTGCTCCTGGCGGGGCTGGCGCTGCGCCGGTGGGTGAACCGATATGAGCGAGTGAACCGATATGAAAGAAAGGAAGTCGGCGTATGAGCGTTTTCGTCTCCGTGGTGGAGCTGGAGAAGCGGTTCGGCGGCTGTTCGGCCCTGAACCGCGTGGACGCGGAGTTTCCGGCGGGGAGCTTCACCGCCGTCCTGGGGCCCTCGGGCTGCGGCAAGACGACCCTGCTGCGCCTGCTGGCGGGCTTCGAGAAACCGTCCGCAGGGTCGGTGCTCTTCGACGGCCGCGTCGTCTCCTCGGCCGCTTTCCGCCTTCCGCCGGAGGACCGCGGAGTGGGGATGGTCTTTCAGTCCTTCGCCCTGTGGCCGCACATGACGGTGGCGGAGCACGTCCTCTTCGCCCTGAAGTACCGCGGCCAGGAGGGCGGCCGGGAGGAGGCCCTGAGGCTCCTCCGGCCCCTGGGGCTCGAGGCCCTGGCGGACCGCCGCCCGGCCCAGCTCTCCGGAGGGCAGCGCCAGCGGGTCTCCCTGGCCCGCGCCCTGGCGGGGAGCCCCGGCATCCTGCTGATGGACGAACCGCTCTCGGCCCTCGACGCGGAGCTGAGGATCGAGATGCGTCAGGAGATCGCGTCGCTGCACAGGCGGCACGGCTCGACCTTCGTCTACGTCACCCATGACCAGGAGGAGGCCATGGCCCTGGCGGACAGGGTCGTGGTGATGAACGGCGGCAGAGTGGAGCAGGTCGGCTCCCCGCAGGAGGTCTATATGGCCCCCGCGTCGCCGTTCGTGGCGCGTTTCGTCTCCAAGGCCAACCTGATCCGGGGCCGCTGGGAGGACCGGCTTTTCCGCCCCGAGGGGGCCGAGGGCGGGGCCTTCTGGACATGGCCGGGGAACGCGGACGCCGGGGTGTGGAGGGACGAGGGGGTCTACCCCCTCCGCCCGGAGCAGCTCGCCCTGTCCGACGGCGGGAAGGGGCTACCGGCGGAGGTGGAGCACGTCCAATACCAGGGACGGGAGCTGCACTGCACGCTTCGTTCCGGCGGGGCGATCCTGAAGGCCTACCGCCCCTCGAACAGCCCCGTTCCCCCGGGCCGCCGGGTCTGGATCAATCCGATGCCGTGAGGAAAAGGAACAGTTTGTCGGTTTTTCCATTTCGCTGTTTTGTTATAATGAAGCCGGCATCCGGGCCGAGAGGGGGCGGCTTCGCCTCGAGACGTCGAAGCGAGTCCGGCAGGCCGAAAGGACGGGGAACGGGATGGCGGCGATCGTAAACACGCCCTATGACGATGTGTTCCGCACGCTCCTGAACGATTGCTCTTCGCTCGTTATCCCCCTCGTGAACGAAATTTTTCACGCGTCCTACTCCGGCGACGAGACGGTGGAGTTCTACCCCAACGAGCACTTCATCAACGGACAGGACGGAGAGGAACGGGAGCGCGTCACGGACTCCTGCTTCGGCATACGGGGCGAGCCCCTCAGGAAGTACCATATCGAGTGCCAGAGCACCGCGGACGACAGCATGCTGCTCCGCATGTTCGAGTACGACGCTCAGATTGCCTTGGATGCGGGCGAGGTCGAGGACGGCGTTCTAACGGTGCGTTTTCCCGACTCGGCGGTTCTGTACCTTCGGTGCCGTTCGTCCACGCCGGACGTGATGACCATTCGCATCGAGCTTCCCGGTGGAGGCCTTGCCGCTTACGACATCCCCGTACTGAAGGCCCAGCGTTATTCTCCGGAGGAGATTTTTTCCAAAGGGCTTCTGTTTCTGATCCCCTTCCATATTTTCTCCCACGAAAGCCGGTTCGCGGAGTACGAGAGGGACGAGGGGCTCATGAGGGGGCTGTTGTCCGAGTACGAGGGGATAAAGGACCGGCTCGGGGAACTGGCCGAGTCCGGCAGGCTGACGGAGTACGTGAAGCGGACGATCGAGGAGATGTCCGGCAAGGTTCTGGAGCACATCGCCAGGAAGCACGACAGGGTGAGGGAAGGAGTGAGGTCCGTCATGGGAGGCAAGGTGCTGGAGTACGAGGCCAAGACCATTCTGAACGAGGGCATTGTTTTAGGCAGAACCGAGACAGCGCGGCGGATGTTGGTCCTGAATTTCACGCCGGAGCAGATAAGCCAGGCTACCAAACTATCCCTCGACGAGATCGAAGGACTTAAGCAGGCGAACGATTTTCGTGGCCTGCGATAAACAGGCTGCCAACGAGTGAGACAAAGGTCGACCAGCGACTGCTCCTGTTTAGGGATGCGCAACGCCCCCTCGGCGATAGTGCCGAGGGGGCGTCTTTTGAGCCAATAGATCAATTTAGATCAATATCTTCAGCACCTTTTTGACGGCGATTTTTTTCAGCCTTCTCCTCCCAGAGGCAGCTTCACCGTGAAGCGGCTGCCCTCCCCCAGCCGACTGCTGACCTCTATGGTCCCACCGTGGGCCTCGACCGCAGCCTTCGCGATGGCGAGGCCTATTCCGCGTCCCCCGGTCGCACGGGCGCGTGCCGCGTCCGCCCGGTAGAAACGGTCGAAGACATGGGGAAGGTCCGCCGCGTCGATGCCGGTCCCGGCGTCCTCGACCTCGATGACGGCGCTGCCGTCCCGGGAGCGAAGCCGAACCTCCACCCGCCCCCCGGGCTCCGAATAGCGCAGTGCGTTCGAGAGCAGGTTGTCGATCACGCTGCGGAAGCGTTCCGAATCGACGTTGGCCCGGACGCTCCCCTCGAGACTGCGGCAAAGCGTCACCCCGGACCGGGCGAAAAGCGGCTCCGAGGCATCCAGGACCGTATCCAGAAAGGCGGCCAGGTCCGTGTCCCGAAGGCGGACGGATAGGATCTCTCCCTCGAGCCGCGTCAGCGATTCCACCTCTCCGATCAGGTCGCTCAGACGCTCGATCTCCGCCGCGCAGAGCGCAAGCCGCTCCGGGGTGGCCTCCCAGACGCCATCCGCCACGGCCTCCACCTGAGAGCGCACCACCGTAAGGGGCGTCCTGAGCTCATGGGCGATGTCCGCCATCAGGCGTTTGCGCAGCCGTTCCTGTCCCGCCAGGGAACGCCCCAGCTCCTCCACCCCGCGGGACAGCATGTCCATCTCGCGGATCCCGCTGGGAGGCTCCGGCTCCAGTTCGTACTCCCCACGGCTGATGCGCCGCGCCCGCTCCGCGGCCCGGATCACGGGCCGGCTCAGGCCCCCGGCGACGAAGTAGCCCAACCCGCAGGCCACGACGATCATGGCCGCAGCGCCCACGAGGGCATACAGGGCCATACGGGAGACGAACTCCCGCTCCAGGCGGCTGGACGGAGGGCGTCCGTTCGCGTCCAGGGTCCCAATCCTCCGCCCCTCCAGGCTCAGGGGAATGGAGACGCGGTTTTTCCCCCGCATTCCCCATCCCCGTCCGTGCCCCATGGGCAGGACCCTGTTTCCGACGGAGTCCAGGAGGACGATGTCCGAGGCCATTCCCCCGGCGGAGGAACGCAGGACGTCCATCACACGGCGGGGATTCCAGCTCCCATCCTCGCGATAGAGGGCCTCCAGGGAGGCTCCCAGCTCCTCCAGGTCGGATGCCCTCCTCCGTCCCAGGTAATCCTGAAATCCCGAAAGGCTCAGGTGTCTCACCAGAGCCGGAACGATCACCCCGCTCAGGACCGCCAGCAGAACGTAGAGCAGCATCAGGTGGGCCCGCAGGGAACGCCCCCTCCTTTTCATGAGCGCTCCTCCGGCTCGGAATCGTCGATCCTGTAGCCGAAGCCGTACACGGTACGAATCCATCCATTCTCATGCCCCGGCTCGGCCAGCTTTTTCCTGAGGTTCTTGACGTAGGCGTCCACCGTGCGGTCGAACCCCTCGAAATCGTCGCCCAGGGCCGAACGGATGATGTCGTCCCGCGACCAGGTCCGGACGGGATGCGACGCCAGCGTGGAAAGCACCATGAACTCGCTGCGCGTCACGGGAACCGCAACCCCGTCCTTGCGCACCTCCACCCGCTCCGGGTCTATCTCGATGCGCCCCCCTATCGAGAGGGGCGCACCGCCCCCGCTGACGCCCCTCGCCTCCCGAAGAGGACGGAGATGCGCCCGAACCCTCGCCATCAGGACCCGGGGGCTGAAGGGCTTGCTCACATAATCGTCCGCCCCGGCGTCGAGCCCCGCGACGACGTCGTCCTCGCTGCCCCTGGCCGTCAGCATGATGATGGGCACGGCCGAGCGCACACGGATGCGCCGGCACACCTCCGTGCCGCTCAGCTTCGGCAGCATCAGATCCAGGACCACGAGGTCGGCCCCCTGCTTCTCCCATAAGGACATGGCCGCCTCGCCGTCGGCGGCCCGGAGGGTATCGTACCCCTCGCGCTCGGCATAAGCGGCGACGACCTCCGCAATCGGAGCCTCATCCTCCACGATCAAAAGTCTCAAGACGCCCTCCTCCCCCCCGCGCCGTCCCTCACGGACCGCCGGCATGCGTTTCATGACGTTTCCCTTCTTTTTATAGTAGAACACAAACGAGAAGAAAATGTGATTTTCTCCAAAACGGAGGGATATCGGCCCCAAAACACGACACAATGGAGCGCATAAAGCGATAGACTTTAATTGACCTTAAATGCCCCCTCCTCTCCCCCGCCGCCCTCCGATGCCCTCGATGGGCGGACAGGTTTGTCGCAGGAATATTATTTGCTCAATAAAACATAATTTTAATTAAGAAAAAGCTTCTTCGATAAAAAACGAAGTTTTGTGCCATTTTGAAGTGCGGCATATCTTTCCGAGAAGCCCCCATCAAGAAGTGCCCATTAAAGTTTGTATGCTAAAATGCCCTTGATAATTTTAATATTTTAGGTATGGTATTAAAAACAAATCTTGTGAAGTTCCCAGGAGGGCTCGTATGTTTCCCTTGCTTTCGGCGCCGATGAACACAAAGTTGAAGGTCTTGAAATCGGGGAGCGGCCCCAGGATGTCCAAGCACCTCGAAAGTTTGGGTCTGGGGGAAGGGAGCGTTCTCACCCTTCTGCAGGAGCGGGACGGCGACGTCATCGTCAGGGTGATGGAGGGCGAAAGCTGTCTGGCCCTGGATCAGGAGGTCGCCATGAGCCTGATGGTGGCCGAGGCATGAGGTTGGGTGAGGGACGATGAGCGAGATGACGCTGGCGGATCTGGCCCCGGGGGAGTCGGGGCTGGTCGTGGGAATCGAGGGCAGGGGTATGCTCGCCCAGAGGCTGGTGGACATGGGGCTCTATCCCGGCGTCCTGGCAAAGCTCGTCCGAAGGGCGCCCCTCGGAGACCCGATCGAGGTGGATGCCGAGGGGGCGCTCGTCAACCTGCGCCGGGAGGAAGCCCGTTTCGTGAAAGTAAAAAAATCCGGCAAAGAAGAGAACTCCTGAAGGGGAAAAGTCCTGAATGGGAAAAAAGATCGTAGCCCTGGCGGGCCAGCCGAACTGCGGCAAATCGACCGTCTTCAACAGTCTGACGGGCGCAAAACAATTCGTGGCCAACTATCCCGGCGTGACCGTCGACAAGATGATGGGCTGGTACAAGCGGGACGGCGAGACCGTGGAGGTCGTCGACCTCCCCGGCACCTATAGTCTGACGTCCTACTCACCCGAGGAGCGCGTCTCCCGCGACGTGCTCCTGAAGGAGCCCCTGTCGGCGGTCGTCAACGTCGTGGACGCCGCCAACCTCAAGCGCAGCCTGTACCTGACGCTCCAGCTCCTGGAGATGGAGATTCCCCTCGTCCTCGACCTCAACATGATGGACGTGGCCGAGGGCCTCGACATCTCCGTGGACGTCCCGGCGCTCTCGCGGGAGCTGGGCGTCCCCGTCGTCGCGACGGCCATCACCCACGGGCGCGGGCGCGAGGATCTCTTCGGGGCGATCTCCGATATGTCCCGGTCGAACGCGCGGACGAGCGTTGCCGTGTCCGAGCTCTATCCCGACCTGCAGGACGCCCTGAAGGAGCTGGAGGCGCTGCTGGCCGATTCGTCTTCGTCCGGCGGGGCGTCCCTTCAAGGGACCTTCCCCCTTCCGTGGATTGCCGTCAAGCTGATGGAGGGCGACCCGGAGGTTGCGGCCCTGGTGCGCGAAAGGGCCGGGGACGACGGCGCGGCCCGGGACATTTTGTCCAGGGCGGAGGCCCTGAGGGAGGCGTTCGAGCGCGAGAGGGGCATGAGCGCCGACCTCTACGTCTCCGGTCAGCGCAGCCGAAGGGCCGCGGCCATCGCCAAGCGCTGCGTGTCCAGAAAGAACACGGAGAAGGTCCACGTCTCCGAGCGCATAGACCGGCTGGTCTGCAACAGGTTCTTCGGCCCCGTCTTCCTCCTTTTCGTCATCTACGGATTCTACTATCTTTCCTTCATACAGGGCTACAACCTCACCCACTACACGTGGCCCGTCCTCGCCGGGTTCCGCAGCCTCGCCGAGAGCATCCTTCCCCAGCCCGGAATCATCGAGCTGCCCCTGCTGCGGGAGTTCGTGCTGTGGGTCGTCGACAACCTGAACGCGCTCCTCAACTACATCCCGATCTTCTTCATCCTCTTCGCGCTGATCGCCGTGCTGGAGGACAGCGGCTACATGCCGCGCATCGCGTTCGTCCTGGACCGGATACTGAGCCGTTTCGGCCTTCACGGCCAGTCCACGCTGCCGATGATCTTGGGCGGCGTCGTCCTGGGCGGTTGTTCCGTCCCGGCAGTCATGGCCACCAAGGGCATCCCGGACGAGAAGTCGAAGCTGGCGACGATTTTAACGCTTCCCATGCTCAACTGCCAGGCCAAGCTCCCGCTGTATTTTCTGCTCATCGGCATCTACTTCAACGAGACGGTGCGCCTGCCCCTGCTGGGCGAGGTCAATCAACAGAGCATCGTCATCGTCTTCATCCAGACGATCAGCCTGCTCTTCGTGCTCCCCCTGGCGAAGATCCTCTCCATGACGGTGCTGAGACACAAGGAGACGGCGCCCTTCATCATGGAGATGCCGCCTTACCATATCCCCTCCGTGCGGGGGGTTCTGGGGCGCGCGATCGAACGGATATGGCTCTACATCAGGAAGATCACGACCGTCGTCGCGGCTGTGGCCGTCATCCTCTTCGTCCTGCTCCAGTTCCCCGGACTGACCCCGGAACGGAGGGCCCACTACGAGGCGGAGAAGGACCGGGCCGTCCGGGCCTTTCTCGGCAAGGCCGAGGGCAAGAGGCTGGGCGCGGGGCTCAGGACCGAAAAGGACGTCCTGGACCTGATTCTGTTCCAGCAGGGGTACCGGGATCTGCTCAAATCCGGGGCGTCGGCCGAGGCCAAAAAGGCCTACGGGGCCAGGAATCCCGATTTCTTCGAGATCGTCCAGAACAAAAAGGACCCCGAGGCGAAGGAGCTCGAGAGGGAGCTCAAGAAACTTCTGGCCTTCCGGACCAATGCGTTGACGGCCATCCGCAGGGAACGCATCGACAACAGCCTTCTGGGCAAGATCGGCCGGGCCCTCGAACCGGCCTCGCGGTACGCGGGGTTCAACTGGCGCGTCAACGTCGCCGTGCTCAGCACGCTGGCGGCCAAGGAGAACAGCGTCTCCACCCTGGGCGCCCTCTACATCAAGGAAACGGGTGAGAACGAGGGCGCGGGCGGAGAGAAGAACACGGACACGCTGGAACAGCGCATGAAACGGCAGGAGGGGGACCTTACGCCCCTGCACGCCATGGCCCTGATGCTCTTCATGGTCCTCTGTCCGCCCTGCCTGCCCACGATCATGGCCATCCGGGTCCAGACCGGCTCCACGGGGTGGATGCTCTTCGCCTTCTTCGTCCCCCTGATCCTGGGGCTGCTCGCGGCCGTCCTGGTGTTCACCGGGGGCTCGGCGCTGGGTTTGAGCGGTTTCGAGGCGATGTGGATGTTCTATCTGATCCCCCTGACCCTGACGATCCTTCTGGGGTTGATCCGGACGAGGCGGACCTACAGCTGACCCTTGGAGAACGGCTCCGCCCTCGGCAGTTTTTTCATTTTCGGCAGCCTGCGGTCCGGCGCGGACCGCGTGACTGACATACACATCAAAATGGAGGTTTTCGAGATGAACAGGTTGAACGGTTTGAACAGAAAGCTGCTGCTCTGCGTCGCCGCGGTGTTCGTCGTGGCTCTGGCCGGCGCGGCCCTGGCCCATACCCCGCTCTTCTCCTGCTGGGACAACGGCGACGGGACGCTTTCGTGCGAGGGCGGGTTCTCCGACGGGTCCTCGGCCGCCAACATGCCCATCCGGGTGACCAACGAGAAGGACGAGGTCATCTTCGAGGGCAAGCTGGACGAGGGCGGAGAGCTGACCTTCAAGAAGCCGGAGGGCGTCTTCACCGTCACCTTCGACGGCGGCCCCGGCCACATGCTCTCCGTCAAGAGCAGCGAGATCAAGTAGGTGCGATGAGTACGGGGACGACCGGGGAGATCCCCTCCCAGACAAAAAAGGAGTTCTCTTATATGAAGAAGATTGTCATACTCTCTCTGCTCGTGTTGTTTGCTGCGGCTCTTCCCGCATCCGCCCATTTCCAAATGCTCTATACCCCCGAGACGATCCTGGACAAGGGGGGCGACGTCCCCTTGAAGCTTGTCTTTACGCACCCTTTTGAGGCCGGGCACACGATGGATATGGGAACCCCTCGGGAGTTCTTCGTCGTAAACAAGGAGAAGAGGACCGATCTGCTCAAAACCCTGAAGCCCATTACCTGGACCAGCCTGGAGAACAAGGGCAAGGCCTTCGAGGCCGCCTTCAAGCTCAAGGGCATGGGGGACTACGTCTTTTGCCTGGTTCCCGCTCCATACTACGAGAAGGGTGAGGACGCGTACATTCAGCAGATCACGAAGATGATCGTCAACAACGGCAGTCTTCCCACGGATTGGGACGCCGACATGGGGCTGAAGGCGGAGATCGTTCCGCTGGACAAGCCCTATGCGATCTGGGCCGGCGGGTTGTTCCGCGGCGTCGTGAAGAGCGAGGGCAAACCGGTTCCCTTCGCCGAGATCGAGGTCGAGTTTATGAACCACAAGCCCAACATGAAGGAGAACAACTTCGATAAGGCGGCTGCGGTGAAAGCCCCACATGATGCCTTCGTAACCCTGACGATCAAGGCCGACGCCAACGGGACGTTTGCCTTCGCCATGCCCAGGGCGGGCTGGTGGGGATTTGCCGCGCTGGGCGTCGGCCCCGACAAGGAGTTCGAGGGGAAGGAGCTTTCGCAGGACGCGGTGATCTGGGTCCAGGCCACCGAGATTAAGTAGACGACCAGCTCCCCGGGACTGTGAAGTCCCGGGTGCCGAGTCGGTCACTTACGTCGAAGCGAAGCCAAATGGCTTCGTCTTTGACGCTGATAGGCTGCAGCCTATTGTGAAATGGAATCGTCGGGAGGTTTGTTGTTATGGGCGCACAGGAGATTGTGATCGTCCTGATTGCGGTTGCCGCCGCAGGATACCTGCTTCGCGGATGGGTCGCCTCCGCAAAGCGGGGGACCTGCGGTGGGTGTGGCTGCGGGTGCGGGGATAAGCGCCCCTCCGATAAGCGCCCTTCCACGGAGAAGGGTTAGACGCGGAGGGCGTTCTCCCGCGATGTGTCGTGACGCGTTGCGTCGGTTGTTTTTGGAGAAGGAAAGAAGGAGGAAGAGGTTCATGCGCAAGTTGTTTTCCGTAATGGTTGCAGGAGCGCTTTTTGCGGCTTTCCTCGGCGTCGCGGCCGAGGCCCACGAGTTCTGGGTGAACGCGGACTACAAGGACGGCCTTCTCAAGGCCGACCTGGGCTACGGACACGAGTTTCCCAACCCCGAGGTCATCCCCGACGACCGCACCCACCTCTTCGAGCCCCTGAAGCTGGCCACGCCGGAGGGCATGACGGAGATGGCGCAGACGGGCGACAACTTCCATTACGAGGTCAAGGCGGACCTGAAGAAGGGCGACTACCTGGTGCTCGGCAACTACAAGCCCTCCTTCTGGGCCAAGGGGCCGGAGGGGTGGAAGCAGGGCGACAAGGCCAAGTACAAGGAACTGACGAAGGCCGACGCCACCTACGCCGAGGAGGCGGTGATGTTCGCCAAGCTCGTCCTGAACGTGGACGGCGCAGACGGCAAGGACTTCATCACCAAGCCGGTGGGACAGCGCCTGGAGATGGTGCCACAGGTGAACCCCGCGACGGTGAAGCCGGGAGAGCGTTTCCCCGTGCAGGTGCTGCTCGACGGCAAGCCCGCCAAGACGGCTGAGGTGAAGGCCGTCTATGCAGGCTTTAACGGGGGCGCGAAGGACGGCGACCCCGCCAACGAGTACAAGTGCTTCTGGGGACGCACCAACCTCAACGGTATCATCGAGATCATCCCGGTGAAGGCGGGGTACTGGAACGCCTTCGTGCAGCTGACGGTCCCCTACCCGGACAAGGCCGTCGCCGACGAGACCGTCCTGGTCTCCCGCATGACCTTCTCGATCGCGGAGTAGTGCGTCGTGCGCATCCCCGCTCCCTCGGGAGCGGGGATATTCTCCATCCGCAATGTCGAAAATATCGTAATGATTAAGGAGGGTGCTTTGTATGCGTAAGATCGACAGATTCTTGCTTTCTGCTGCGGCCGTTATTGTCCTGTCGCTGTGTTCCGTCGCCGCCGATGCGCACGAATTCTGGATCAATGCGAAGGCGCCGGAAGGGGGCGTGCTGAAAGCCGACATAGGCTTCGGCCACGGTTTCCCCGACCCGGAGACCATCCCCGAGGACCGGATCGCCGTTTTCGAGCCCCTGAACCTGGTTACGCCCGAGGGGACGACGGCCATGAAGCAGACGGGCTCCGACAACTTCCATTACGAGGTCAATGCGGACCTGAAGAAGGGAAGCTACATCGTGTTTGGAAATTACAAGCCCACTTTCTGGTCCAACGGCCCGGATGGATGGAAGAATGCGGACCGCCTACAGCGTCCTGACGCCACGATCGTCAGGGAGGCCGTGATGTTCGCCAAAACTATCCTGAACGTGGACGGATCGGACGACAAGGACCTCATCACCAAGCCCGTGGGGCAGCGCTTCGAGATCGTCCCGCAGGTGAACCCCGCGACGGTGAAGCCGGGAGGGCGCTTCCCCGTGCAGGTGCTTCTGGAGGGCAAGCCCGTCAAGACGGTGGAGGTGAAGGCCGTCTTCGCCGGATTTGCCGGCAAGACGAAGGATGGCGACCCCGATAACGAGTACAGGGCTTTTTGGGGCCGGACGGACCTCAACGGCATCGTCAACATCATCCCGGCCAAGGCGGGGTATTGGACGGTCAACATCGAGAACAGGGTCCCCTACCCGGACAAGGCCAAGTGCGACGAGTCCGTCCTCGTGGCGTCGCTGACCTTCAACATCGCGGAGTGAGAAACGAAGGACCCAAATCTGCAGAATAACAACGCTGAGGCCCCATGCAGGAGGAGAGCCCGCCGTTCTGGCGGGCTCTCCTCCTGCATGGGGCCTCACAACAAAAAACTGGGCCGCGGCATTGCCGCAGCCCAGCAAGTCGGAACTGTTTCGTTTACTTCTTCTTCCTGACCCTGACCTTGCCGGATTTCTTGGCCGGAGCCGCCTTCTGGGCGGCAGGGGTCTTACCCTGCGCATAGGCCAGCCCCTTGCCGGGGGTCGACTTGGGATCCACCGCAGCGAAGACCTTCTTCCGAGCATCGCTGCTGTTGTCGAAGACCGTGCCGTAAATCTCGTTGCCAAGCATGTCGAAGTGCTTGAGGTACGTCACCGCGAACTGCTTGCCGTCCGGCGTGTACTCGTAGCCGTACTCGGTGAAATAGAGGCTGCCCGCAACCTCCGGAGAGAGGTTGTACTTGGACATCAGCAGGTCTACCGTCTGCTGCTTGACGGAGGTGTTGGTGTAGTACTTCCGCGCGACGGCGAAGGGAACGTTGTCCTTCTTGCCGTAGTCCAGGAGGTACCACTGCATCTTGATGTGATCCGATCCCAGGTTCTTCTGCTTGGCCGCATCCCACGCCAGAGCGGGAGACGAAGCGGCCACAGCCGTTCCCAAAAGCAACGCGCAAAGGAGCCCTTTCTTCATTACAAAAACACGACCCTTCCCCACGGAAAAATAGGATAGCGCACAACCGCATACCCCATGATTTTCGTTATTTTAGCACAGAAAACACAGAGAGGTACAGAGCCCTTCTCCGCATTTTTCACGATCCCCGTGCTGGAGGACGCAGGACGGAGACGGCTACCGCACGCTTCGCGCCCCGATCCCATAGCTGACGGGCCGCTCCTTCCCCCCCGACGGGGAGTTGTAGAGCTTGCCGTCGATCCACAGTTCCGAGGATCCGCCGCCGTCAAGGTTCAGGGCATAGGCCATGTTCATGGAGCTCAGGAGCTCCGCGGCCTCCATCAGGGTGGCGCCCGACGCGTGCAGTCCGTTGCGCCCGTCGATGACCATGAAAATCCAGTTGCCGTCGTTCGTCAGTCCCACGATGGAGCGAGGGTGTCTGAGGTTGACCAGCGAGTTCCCGAACCCCTCGGCATCCACCCGCACCTCGCCCTCGCTGAGGAGGAACGGGCCCGCCTGGACGATGTTCTCCATCTCCCCCCAGGACTCCCCGCCGCCGCCCGTCAGCTCGCTCTGAACCCGCACCGGGGTTCTCGTGCCTGCGGGGAAGATATCCCTCAGAAGGTCCGCGTTGCTCCCGTACCCGGCCAGCACCCAGGTTCCGGGCTCGAGGGGCCCGCCGCTTTCCCGGAGGCCGGCGCTTTTCCCTCCGCGCACCACGACCTCCGAGGCCGGGATGGACGTCACGCTCGGGGTCGACGCCCCGTAGTGCGGCGTGTAGAGCACCAGCGTATCGCCCTTGACGAAACGGTTCACGGCATTCAGGGAGAGGGTCCCCTGGTCCGTCGGGATGGAGCCGCTCCAGGAGACCTCGCCGAAGGCGGCCTCGTTCTTCTTGTTCCAGCCCAGGCAGGTCCGACCCTGATAAGGTGGGTTCACGAGCGCGCCCCGGATGCGGAGCGTCCCGATGGGCAGCCCGCGGTTCCGCCCCGTCACGGAGAAGAAGCCCGCATTGACGGCGGCTCGGACCCTTGCGGTACGGGCCATCTCCGACAGAGGGGCGAGGGCGGAGGAGCCGCCCGGCGCAAGGATCGGCTCCAGCCTGTAGCGGTCGGGGTCCATCGTCAGGGTGGCCCAATAGCGCGGCATGATCTCCGTATCCCGGTTCGTGACCGACGCCAGAATGCGCGCCTTGCGGCCCCGAGAGCGAATCAGATCGAACAGGCGGCGCACCCGGCCGTAGTCCTCCAGAAGCCCGCTGCGCAGGATCCATTCGTAATTCGGCTGGGAGGCCGTCATGTCGAACCCCTTGCCCTTCAGGAAGCGCTGCATCGCCTCGGCCTCCGGTTTGTCGTTGAACCCGTCCGCATAGACCCTCCATTTGGGGATGCCGGTCGAGACGCCGCTTCTGTGGATGTGCAGCGTCATTCCCGCCGCAGGGGAGAGCTTCACGTCCAGCTCGAGGCCGCCGCTCGCCCTGCGGACGGCGGACAGCAGGCTTTGCGCTTCCTTGTCCGTGATCGCGTGTTCGCCCCTGAAGGTCGGGACCCCGGTCCGAATCAGGGGAGGGTCCATGTTC
Organism: uncultured Fretibacterium sp.; assembly: GCF_963544685.1. NCBI lineage: Bacteria > Thermotogati > Synergistota > Synergistia > Synergistales > Aminobacteriaceae > Fretibacterium > uncultured Fretibacterium sp. Next base: position 16,311 of record NZ_CAUUGJ010000032.1, read on the forward strand.
ACCGCCACGGCCAGGCAGCCGCGGTCGAGGGCCGACAGGGACTTCACGTCCTTGAAGGGGAGCGAAAGGCCCGACAGGATCCGCGCCTCGACCTCCAGCCCCAGGGCCTGGACGCTCCATCGCAGCGCATCCCGGCGCGTCACCGGCGCGTTCAGCTTGCCGACGGGATCCGTCACCAGTCCGCTCCTCAAAATGAAGGCCGCGCCATCATTTTCCCTGGCGGAGCTCCAGTCCAGACCGCGGGCTTCCAGAAGCTCGGAGAGGAAGACGCCTCGGGCAACGGAGGCCGCCTCAGCCCCCGGACAGAAGGACAGACAAAGCGCCAGACACAGCGCAAGCAGACGGCGCATCCAACTCACCCCCAAAACGGCGGACGGACGGCCGCCCCACGAGATGCGCCCCCTCATGCCACACGCTCTCCCTGTTTCCACACCGACCTTATCGGCCGTGCACCCGAGGCGTAGGCGAAGACGGCGGGCGTCTCGCCGTCCAGGACAAGAAAATCGGCCATCTTGCCCGGCTCCAGGCTTCCGACGTCATGGGCCGCCCCGACCGCCCACGCGGCGTTCAGGGTCGCGCCGGTCAGGGCCTCCTCGGGGGTCAGGCCCATCCCCATGACGGCGAGACTGAGGACGAAGGGCATGGACAAACAGAAGCAGGAACCGGGGTTCAGGTCCGTGGCCAGCGCGACGGGGACCCCCTTTTCCACCATCGTCCGAGCCCGGGCAAAAGGCTTGCGCAGGCTGTAGGCCGTCGCGGGAAGCAGCACCGCCACGACCCCCGACTTCTTCATCGCCTCGATTCCGGCATCGGACGCGGCCAGCAGATGCTCGGCCGAGACGGCGCGAAGCTCGCCGGCCAGGGCGGCGCCGCCCAGGTCATGTACCTCGTCGGCATGCACCTTGAGGTGAAGCCCATGCTCCCGCGCGCACTCCAGGACCCGGCGGCTCTGCTCCACGGAGAACACGCCCTCCTCGCAGAATATGTCGCAGAAGCGAGCGATGCCCTGCTTCGCGACGGCCGGCAGCATTTCCTCACGCAGCAGCGCCACGTAGCCCTCCGGGTCCCCCCGGAACTCCTCCGGCACCGCATGGGCCCCCATGAAGGTGGGGATGACGGTCTGAGGCGTCTCCCTGCCCAGCCGGTCGATGATGCGGAGCATCCGCAGCTCCGTCTTGACGTCCAGACCGTAGCCGCTCTTGATCTCGATCGTCGTGGTCCCGTAGAGGAGGGTGGAGTCCAGGAGGGACCGGGAGAACGCGAACAGCGCCTCGTCCGAGGCCGAACGGACCGCCCGGACGGATGAGAGGATGCCGCCCCCCGCCTGAAGGATCTCGAGGTACGACTTGCCCGCAAGACGCATGGAGAACTCCTCCTCGCGCAGCGCCGCAAAACAGGCGTGGGTGTGCGGGTCGACGAAGCCGGGGACCACCGCGGCCCCTTCAAAATCAAATTCCTGATCCGCCGTGCGCCCCTCCAGGCGTTCCTCGACGTCCCTCATCGCCCCGACGGCGAGGAGCCGGCCGTTCTCCACCAGAAAACAGCCGTCCTCGTAAACGGCCAGCTTCCCCTGTTCATCCCCCACAGCAGGGCGTCCGCCCATCAGGGGCGTATAAATGCGCGCATGTCTGAACAGCTTCAAGGCCACGCCGACAGCTCCTTTCCTCGCAATCATAAATCTTCCACATTATAAAACACTCGAAAATCGAAAGCGCGGGGACCTGTCCCCGCGCCCGAAAAAATTCAGAAGAAATAATCGTGGGGTCCTTCCCGTATCCCCACCATTATATATCCGTTATCTATCCGTCGTATCCGTTTCGCGCCTCAATCCAGAGCCCCGACCGCGGCCTCCGCGGCGTCCAGGACCTCGCCGCCGCGGGTCAGCTCGATGGCCCGATCGATCAGCGGGTACAGGAACTCGTCCTTCCCCAGAAAGGGAATCACGGAGCGGATGCAGGCGTGCGCGGCGCCCGTTCCCTTGCCCGGCTTCAGGTCCTTCAGGCTGAACTCGAGCGCCTGGGCGCCCGTCAGGAGCTCCACGGCCACGACCTTCCGGACGTTGTCCAGGATCGTCGCGGCCTTGCGGGCGGAGTAGCCCCCCATAGAGACGTGGTCCTCCTGATTCGCCGACGTCGGGATGGAATCCACGCAGGACGGGTGGGCCAGCACCTTGTTCTCCGAGACCAGGGAGGCGGAGACGTACTGCGGGATCATGAAGCCGCTGTTCAGACCGCTGCCCTCGATCAGGAAGGGAGGCAGGCCGGAGAGCGAGGCGTCGACCATCCGGGCCTGGCGCCGCTCGGAGATGCTGCCGAACTCGGCCATGGCGATCCCGAAGAAATCCATGGCCAGGGCCAGGGGCTCGCCGTGGAAGTTCCCCCCGCTCAGGGCCTCCCCCTCGTCGGGGAAGATCAGGGGGTTGTCCGTGACGGAGTTGATCTCCGTCTCCAGCACGCCGCGAACATAGGCCAGCGCGTCCCGGCCCGCGCCGTGCACCTGGGGCACGCAGCGCAGCGAGTAGGCGTCCTGGACGCGGTCCTTCTTATAACGCTCGACGATGCCGCTGCCCTCGATCAGGCGGCGCAGGTTCGAGGCCACGGCGTTCTGCCCCCTGAAGGGCCGGAGCGCATGGGTGCGGGCGTCGTAAGCGTAGGGGACGCCGTGAAGCGCCTCCATCGACAGGGCGGCGGCGACGTCCGCCGTGCGGACCAGACGTTCGGCGTCCAACAACGCAAGCGCGCCCACCGCGTTCATGACCGTGGTCCCGTTGTTGAGGGCCAGTCCCTCCTTGGCCCCGAGCGAGACCGGGGCCAGGCCCGCGTCCGACAGGGCCTCCTCGGCCGGGACGATCCTGCCCCGATACTCCGCCATCCCCTCCCCCATGAGGCCGAGAGCCAGATGGGAGAGCGGGCACAGGTCGCCCGAGGCCCCGACCGAACCCTGACAGGGGATGAGGGGATGAATGCCTGCGTTCAGCAGCCCAACAAGGCCGGAGAGCGTCCTGAGGCTGATGCCCGAGTGCCCCCGGCTGAGCGTGTTGATCCGCAGCAGCATGATGGCGCGCGTGACGTCCACGGGGTAGGGCTCGCCGACTCCGCAGGCGTGGCTGCGCAGCAGGTTCTCCTGAAGTGCGGCGCGGTCCTCCCGCGATATCCTCACCGAGGCCAGGTCCCCAAACCCCGTCGTGATGCCGTAGATCACCCGGTCGGACTCCGCCCAGCCCTCCACGAGGGCGGCGGCCCTCCCGACGGCCCGAACCGCGTCCTCTCCAAGGCGCACCGCATCCCCATGCCGCGCGACGCGCACGATGTCGTCCAGCTTCAGTGACAGCCCGTCCAGGGTAATGGTGCGTCCACTCAATCAATATCCCTCCTGAAAAAATCGACATGGGGGCTTCGCCCCCAATCCCCCACGCCGCTATCGTGAGACTGATCGGCCCGCAAGCGAAGCGAGCGGATGGCCGGAAGACTCCCCTCTGGGGATAGCGGCGGCCCCGGCAGGCTTCTTCCCAAAACAGTCAAGCTGGGGTACCACCGGGGGGCTTCATGGATTAAATCGGTTTCCTTAGTATGGGGCTTCGCCCCCACCACGGTCACGGCCTGAAAACATATCATGAATTTTAATGAAAGTTTCTTAATTCAGCAATAGCAACAATCTATCATGAAATCATATCTCATCGGCATCGAAGCGCATCGACGCATGGAAAAACGGGGCAAATGAAATCGAGGACGGCGGGGAGAATTTCCCTCGATCTGCTATAATGGCGTCAGAGACCGAGAACCCCTGCGGTATTCGTGATCGTGATAATGTCTTGAGCCAACGCTCGATTTCCACGAGGATGTATGTCCTTGTCGGGGATGACGACCGAACGTTGACTGAACTGAGACGAGGTAATCCTCACTTTAATGGGAACGGGTCAAGACTTTCAAGACACGGTATTCGCGGGGACCTATTTTTCGAAAAAAGGACCGGTGGGGCCTTACACGGCCTGGCCGGTTTTTTGTTTACGGCGTTACGCAGGGGGGCGGGCATGACGGAGACGAGCGTGAAGGTGCGGGCGACCCGCTGGATGGCCGACGGCCGCTCGGCCGTCGAGGAATCCGTGCTGGAGGAGACCGTGCTGATGGAGCGGGAGTTCTCCCTGCACATCAACGGGCGTGTCGCCTGCCGCCAGGCGTTTCTGCCCGGCGGCGCCCACGAGCTGGCGGTGGGCTGGCTCTGTTCCGAGGGGTATATCGAGCGGGCGGAGGACATCCTGGATATCGAGGCCGACGAGGGGACGGGCAGCGTATCCGTCCGCCTGGCGGAGCCCGTGACGCAGCGGGAGCCGGGGCAGCTGCCGCCCCTCGAGTGGGATCCCGCGACCGTACTGGGACATTCCCGCGCCTTTTTGGAGCGCTCCTCCCTCTTCCGCGAGACGGGCGGCGTCCACTCCGCCCTGATGGTCCGGGGGCCGGAGGCGCTGTGTTTCGCCGAGGACCTGGGGCGCTTCAACGCACTGGACAAGTGCCTGGGCAGGGCGCTGCTGATGGGGACGGTCCCGGGCCGATGCATGCTCTTCACCAGCGGCCGGCTGCCGCTGGGGCTCGTGCTCAAGGTTATCCGCGCGGGCATCCCCATGGTCGTCTCGCGCTCGGCGCCGACCGATGCGGCGCTCGAAGCGGCGTCGCGCTGCCGCCTGCAGGTCGTCGGGTTCGCGCGGGGCGACCGTATGACCCTGTACGGGCATGATCCTGTACGGGATGGATAGGCGACAGCCGGCATGATCCGCCCCCGGCCCTGGGGCCGGGGGCGGGTTTCCGTCCGTTCCTTCAGCGTTACCGTTCGGCCTGCCCCTCCGCTTCGGAGAGCCGTTCCAGCAGGCTCTGGAGCCCCAGCGCCTTGGCCCAGGAGGCCTCCTGAAACTTGCCGTCCACCTTGCGGTACGGTGCGTCCGGCGTCTCGACGTTCAGGAGCTCGGTCGTCAGGCGCCCCTTGAGGCACAGCGGCCGTCCGGGGCCGGGCGGCTGGGCCTTCACCGCAACGCTCTTTCCATTCCTCTTCAAGACCTCGAACGAGCAGCCGTAGTCGCACACGCGGCAGCGCTTGACCTCCTTCGTCAGGTCCCAGGCCCTGCCCTTGTGCGCGGCGCGCCGGTCCGTCAGGGCTCCGACGGGGCAGACGGAGACACAGCGATTGCAGGAGACGCACTTCGACTCCTCCAGCGTCCGATCGTTGTCCGCGACGATGCGCGTTCCGTACCCACGCCCGGCGAAGGCCAGGACCTGGCGCTCCTCCTCCACCTGATAGCAGACCCGGACACACTTGCCACAGAGGATGCACTTGCTGTCGTCCTTGGCGATGTAGGGACTGGAGAGGTCGATGCGGTCGGGCCTGCGGG
>NZ_CAUUGJ010000033.1:0-21141 GCF_963544685.1 uncultured Fretibacterium sp.
AAGTCTTGGCCCGTGCGGCGAGGATGCCGAGGCGGCGCTGACCGACGAGGCGATGTTGTCGCTGTGGTACGGCGGTCTGAACGGGATCTATGCGCGGAAGTGCCGGGCGGCGGGGCGATGGATTGGAACGCCTTTGAATCATACGCCTCCGGAATACCTGCGGGCCTGGGCCTCGGACAATCCCTACCTGCGAACTTCCGCCTATTACTGTAAAAGTATGCTCGGCTATTTTGCCGTCGTTGTTGCTCTTATGCTCAATGTGAGCAAGAACGTCATGAATGTTGTCAGGTTTTGGGTGAGAGAATCGTATAATATTCCCAGCAGGACATATCTTTGGTATCACTTGGTTTTATTCACTTTGGCGTTTTCTGCTGTTATGAGTTTGCCTTTTATGCATTCATGGCTAGCGAGCAAGGAGTGGAGAATGCATTATCGAACTCTGTCGCGGGCGCTGAGTGAGAGGCGGGACCCCGACCTGTGCGATCGGGCGCGTATGGGGGAGATGCGCCGGACGATTCTGGGCTGGGCCTGGAACAGCGGCTACGTCCGGTACGACCGTGAAAAGGGCTGGAGACTGAACGCTCCCTCCAAAGGGACGAAAGGTGGCCAGCTGATCGAATGATGCCTCATGCTCCCCGCATCCTGTCCTGTACGTTCTTCCGATCGAGCTGCGGCGCCTCCTTTGTCCGGAAGGCGCCGCAGCTTTGACGTTGCTCCAACTATTCGTCCTTGACCGGCCTCACCAGCCTCGCAAGTATCCATCCCTCTCGGCCGCCCTGCTCCATCCGAATACGGAGCCATCGTTCTCCGTCGTCATTCGTTCGCTCCTCCAGAATCGCCAATTCCTCCCCCTTGCGGGCACGTCCGACGATATTGTCGTCGTTGGTACGGTCCGGGGTGGAGCGAATCCTGACGGAGTTGCCCCAGATGCTGCTCTTGGCGGAGTCCGCCATATTCAACGGCTCATCGCCGACACCGACGGCAGCCTGCGGAAGTGCCGCATCGGAATCGGCCGATGCGGCCGTATCCTCCGAGGCCTCCGGCTCCGTCCGAGGGCTCCGATCTTCCGTACGGTTCTCCAAGACGCCCTTCTCCACGGACACGGGGTTGTCCTCATGCTTCGACGGGGCCTGGATCCTGCCCCGGACCTCTTCAGAAGAGGAGTCGGGAACGGCGATTGCCGGTTCCATGGAGACGCCGTTGGCCCCGCCCTTCGGCGGAAGGGCCGGCGATTCCCGAACCTGGGGGCGTCCCATCAGGTCGTCGATGAACTCGAGAAGGGTACGACGCGCCTCCTGAACCTTTTCAACCCCAAATACCCGGTCCAGGCCGGGCAGGAGTTTCAGGGTATCCTCGGGCAGGGCAATGACTCCGACGAACAGGAGAACGATGAGAAGCAGCAGGATGAGCAAACATCCGCATCCACCGCCTTTCTTTTCCCCGGACTCTCCCCCCTGCAAAGGCGCGCGGCGGGATCGGGCTTCGGCGCCGGACCTCGGTGCCGTGTCGAAGCCCGCGTCGAGCAGGGCGTTTCCCCGCGCCGCGGCGTATTCCTCCTCGGTGATGTAGTTCTCCTGCCTCAGTTCCTTCAGTTCGTCCAGTTTCTTCCTTACCGGGTCGCTCATCGTGTCCTCCTTGTCATTCTTCCCAGACTCATTTGAACAGGCCTTCCAGGCCTTTTTTCAGCTCGTCTCCAATCTGTTCCTTCAACTGGTCCTCGATAGAGGGGGTCGAGGGCTGTACCGGGCCCTGATCCTGCGATGCCGTTTCCTCAGGGGCACCCTCCTGCTGTTCCTGGGGCGCCGTCGGTTTCTGAGGGGCGATGGCATCGATGATCCGGTCGACGGTACTGTCCCCCTTCTGCTCCTGGGAGGAATCGGCCGGCGCCGCGTCGCTCCCCGGAACGGCTCCATCCTGATTCGTGCGCGAGGAGGGGCCGACTTTGACCAGGGATACGGACGGCGAATCGGCCTTGCCCGTAATCTTGACCGTAACGTCCCGGAAGTCCGCGGAGGCGCCGCCCTGGTGTCCGCCCTGAAGGGCGCCTTTCAGGATACCCTCGAGTCCCGCTCCGGTGGTCAGCTGTTTCGCACCGCCCTGAAGCAGGGCGCCTGCACCCCCAAGAGCCCCGCCGGTAAGCGCGTTGACCAGCTGGAAGTTGACGTTGCCCTCGGCAAGAAGGTACAGGCTCTTGTCGAATTTGATCGTGCCGTCCTCGGCCAGCCGTGCATAGCGATATATCGGGTCCCCATCGGGCGCTTTCGCTGCCGCCCCCTTCTTCAGGACGAGCCGGCCCGTCCGGATCTCCAGGGGAGCGGTCACCTCCGTGTAGCGGATGGCATCGAGCCCATAGAGTCGGGTCACGATATCCAGCCCCTTGAAGCCGCTGATTCCCCCGGCCCCCATGGTAAACAGCCCGGTTCCGGAGTAGCTGGGCGTCTTGCCCGCCGAGCCCGTTATCTTCAAGGAGAGGCTTCCCTGTCCCGTGACCTTGCCGCCGAGCCCGCCCGTCGCGTCCTGAGCCAGGGCGTTGATGTCGACGCCGCTCGCCGTGAGGGAATCGGAGAACTTGAGCGTATTCAAGTCCAGAGTCAGGTTGTTCGACGCCTTGCCCCCGTAGAGTTCGAGCGTTCCGTTCGAGGATTTGAAGGCATTGCCGTCGAAGGACAGCGGCAGCTTGACGTTGGCGAGCCTGAGCCCGAAGGCCTCGGCCGAGGAGGCCGACAGGCTTCCCGTCCCCGTATTGCCCTTGTCCGTACCGGAGAGGTCGAACACGAGGTTCGCCTTGCCCTTGATCTGCCCTTTCAGGTCCGGGAACCCTTCGGTCAACGCTTCCAGGTCCAGCCCATCGCCTCGGATGGCGAGATCCGCCCTCATCGAGGGCGTCAGCCGCAGCGTCCCGGACGCGCTCAGGGGCGCGCCGCCGACTTTTGCACTGAAGTTGTTGACCTTCAGGGCCTGCGGGGAGCCCGAGAGATCCGCGGCCACATCGGAGAGCAGGACGCCGTTGGCCGTGACGGACGGGGACTGCCCCTTGAAGGAGAACTCGGGGGAATCCGCGGTCCCGCCCAGGCCTACCTTTCCGCTGAGGGTCCCCTTGAGGCCGACCCCCGAGGCCGCGGCCAGCTGCGCGAGGTCAAGCCGGTCGAGGTCGAAGGAGAAGTCGAGCGCGGGGCTCTTGCCGCCGAGGGTCGCGGAACCGGAACCGGAGAGCGTGCCGGACCCGCTGCGCGCGGAGAAGGAGGACAGGCTGACCTTCGTCCCCTCCTTCTTGAGGGAGGCCTCCAGGGCGGAGAGGCCGACGCCGTCTGCTGCGGCACTGTCGGCTTTGATGGAGAGGCCGAGCCTCTCCCCTTTCATGAGGTCGCTGCCGGGAAGGGTGGAGACCTCGAGGTTCTTCACGTTGAGCTTACCGAGGGCGGAGAGGGCGGGGGAGGAGGCCACGAGGCCGATCTCCGGGGTCGGAAGCCTGCCCGAGATCTTTGCCCCGGCGCGAATCTCACCCTTGAGGCCATAGCCGGCAATGCCGGGAACATAAGCCCCCAGGGCCTCCGGCCGGACGGTGAGCTGTGCCTTCACGTCGATGGCCGGCGTCTTGGACGTCAGCGGCCCAACGGTACCCGAGAGCTGGATGGGCATGCCGTTCAGGGTCCCGCCGCTCTTCTGCAGGGTCAGCACGTCCTTGGCGTAGGAGAAGGTAACCGAGGGGTTGACCAGCGTATTGCCCTGAACCGTGAAGGATGGGCTTTGCAGGGTGCCCGACAGGACTGGGGAGGAAGGGCTTCCCTTGATGCCGACCGACGCATCGATCTTTCCGGCCAGCCCGTACTTCCCGGAGTCCGGGATGAGGTCGGAGATCCCCTTCACGTCGAGCCCGACCAGTTTCGCCGTGAGGTTGAGCCTGGGCCCCGAGAGGATGGAGGCGGCAGTCCCCTGAAGGTAGCCCTGAGCTCCTTCGAAGAGGAATTTTCCGCTGACCGCCGCGGTATCGCTCTTCGCGATCTTGAGCTGAAGCGCGAGGTTCGAGACCTCCTTGCCCATGAAGGCGATGCGGGGCGCCGAGAGGCTGACGGCTCCGTTCAAAGCGTTCGTCGGGCCCTGAATTTTCGCCGTGAAGGCGGATACCTTGCCCTTCACCCCCTCCAGGGACGGGAAGGTCCTGCCGATCTCGTCCAGCGGGGCGTCGCGTCCCTCCAGGCTGATCATGACGGACGGATGTTGCCCGGGACGTGACGCGACCGCGAGCTCCCCGTCGATGGGGACGCTCAGTACGACGGCATGGACGTCGCCGGCGGTCAGCCTCTGGTCGGAGTATCGCAGCTGCGCCCCGAGCCGCTCCACGGGATACCCGGCCAGCTTCATCCCTCGGTAGTCCACCGTTCCCGAGATCTCCAGGGTGGCGGACGTCCCCTTGGCCTCCAGGTCGAGGTTTGCCGTTCCGTCGTAATCCGCGTCCTTGAGGTAGGCGGGCCACAGCGCGGCAAGCTCCTTCAGGTCCAGACCCCGGACCGAGCCCTGAAGGTCCAGCGTCGTCGTGCTGTCGGTCTGGGAGACGGGGCGTATCTCCCCCGTGGCCGTGATCCTGCCCTTCCCGAAAGCGATGTCGGCCTTGCCGATCGAAAGAGAGCTGCCCTGAATATCCAGCGCCGCCGTGCCGCGCACGGAGACGCCGTTGACCGCTCCGGCCGAGTCGACGTCGACATTCGTACCCCGGATGTTCGCCCCGACCTCCTCCACGTCGACGGTGCCCCACTTGGAGGTAAAGCGGCTGTTCCGGAGGCTGATGCGGTTGATGGGGATGTCGGAATCTCCGCTGCTCTCAGGCAGCTCGATACGCTGAATCTCCGCAATGAATTGGTCCAGGTCCGTGGCGACCCCTCCGACGGACAGGACGGAAAGCCTGGGGGACCCGCGGAACAGGGCAAGAAAGTCGATCCGACCGGACAGGGACTGCGCGGAAAGAATCCTGTCCCCCTTTTCGGAGGTCAGGAGGACATCCTCGAACGTGTAGCCGCGAATGGGGTTTCCCTTGACCCCTGCGGCGGAGAGCCCCATTCCCGTGCGTTCCTTCAGGGTTTCCCGAGCCATCTTCAAAATGGCCGCTCCTCCGACGTCGACGAAAGAAAGAATCGCGGTCGCGACGCCCAGAGCGAGGGCCAAAGCCATGATGACGACGGGAATCTTACGAATACGCCGAGGACGCTGCCTCGGGGAGGCAGAGCGTTCGCTGCACATTGAGCCCACTTCCCTTCTGCGGTGGCGTTGATTGCAACGGATTACCGGATGGGAGACCTCGCGGCCGCCCCATCCGATTGGGGCTATTGTACGACGAGGGGATGTAAAAATCCAACCGTGATAATCCCGAGCTTGAGGACGATCCCCACACGCTCGATATCCGTATTGGATATCTGTATTGTAATGAGAGGAAAGGAAAAAACGAAACTCGAGCGAAAACCGGATAAACCGATAGAATTTCATGTGATATTATCATATTGAGACAAGTGTGAAGGTGTTGAAACAAGTCTGAAGGTGCGTTGTGCGAACCACGCGCACAGACAGAGGGACGAGATGGGAGGCGGGAAGGATGAATTCGGTCGGAGCGAACATCAAGGCCCGTCGGCGGGAGTTGGGCATGAACCAGGACGAGCTGGCCCGAAGGCTGGGGTTGACGCAGGCCAACATCAGCCGTATCGAGGCGAACGCCAAGGGGCCCAGCGCGGACATGCTGCCCGCCATTGCGGAGGCGCTCTGCTGTGATGTGAGGGATCTTCTGGGGGTGGAGCGCGAGGGCACGCCGGAGGGCGACGCGCTCGACGGAAGCGCCAGGACCTTCGTCCTGAAGGCTATGGAGGGCGATCCTCAGTTGGGGATGTATCTGCGCAGCTTCATCAGGGACTCGTCCTCCTACACGGACGAGGATTGGAAGTTCCTGGCCACAAGCCTGAAGCTGGCCCTGGGGTACGCCGCGGACACGATCAGGGCGCGGCGTGTCGGCGGAAATTTTTAGTGCGGCCTCTCCGCCGCCCGGGAACCCCATGCCATTCGGAGACGACGCCGTACGATCGCTTCTGGACGCGACGCTTCCTCTGATGCAGGCCCCGCCGGTCAACCTCGGGGTGATCTGCCGCTGGCTGGGGATCGAGGTCTACGCTCAGCCCTGCCGTGCCTTCGGGGCCCTCTTCCTCCTCAGGGAGGGCAGGGGCGTCCTGCTGGTCAATTCCTCCCTGCCGCAGGGGCGCGCCCGTTTCTCCATCGCGCACGAGCTGGGCCATTTGCTCCTTCGCCACAACCCCCTCGGCCGTATCGGCGGACCCCGGGATCCCGACCAGGAGCGGCAGGCGGACCGTTTTGCATCGGAGCTTCTGATGCCCGAGGCGCTGCTGCGCAAGGACTGCGAAAAGCTGCCCTTCGAGGCGCTGTGCCGCCGTTACCGCGTCTCGCGCCAGGCCATGCGGATTCGCCTGGAGAACGTGGCTTGGGGAAGCCCTTCATGATAAAATTCTGCACATCCTTCCGCATTCCTCGCGTATCGCACGGATCGATAGCCTTCTATAATAATCAATAATCTGACAAGCTGAGTTTCATCATGCCAAGGAGACCTGCCGATGATTCCGTTCCTTTTCTTTCTCGCCCTCTTCCTGGGGTTCTGCATGGGCGCAGCCCCCGCTCGAGCCTGTACGACCGTCCTGGTCGGCAGGGATGCCTCCGAGACGGGGGAGGTCCTCGTCGGCCATAACGAGGACAGCGGGGGGCGCTATGTGATGCGCTCGCATATCGTTCCCGCGCTGACGCGGGCGCCGGGACGAACGGTCCGTTTCGAGCCGGACATGGCGGAGCTGCCTCTGCCCGAGGCGCGCGCGCGTCTGCTTTGGTCCGAGGCGCGCCCCTTCGTGGCGGACGGGGGCGCCTCGTTCTGCGATTTCTTCGTCAACGGCCATGGGGTCGTCCTGTGCAGCGACAACTGCGCGGATTCCCGTGAGGACCGTCCGGACCTGAAGGACGGCGGCATCGGCTACGGCCTTCGCCGCCTTGTGGCCGAGGGGGCGCGGAGCGCCCATCACGCCCTGGAGCTTGCGACCGGGCTTCTGGACCGTTTCGGCTACGCGAGCAGCGGCCGCTCCTACCATTTTGCGGACAGCCGGGAGATATGGGTGCTTCAGGTCGTCCACGGCAGACACTACGCCGTGAAACGCGTCCCGGACGACGAGGTCTATCTCAATCCCAACCACTACACCATCCATGACCCGGACCCCGAGGCTCCGGGGTATCGGGAGCTTGTCGAATACGCCCGTTCCCGCGGCTGGTACGACCCCGGGGAGGGGGCCTTCGACTTCGCCCTGGCCTATCAGGACCCGGGCTCCTGCGGCGTGCCGCACAACGTGCACCGTCACGTCCGAGGCCTCTCCATCCTGATGGAGCGCGATATGGGGCACCTGCTTGCCCCGGGGACGAAGCTGCCCTTCTCGGTCAGGCCGCCGCACCGGGTAGGGGTCGAGACGGTCAAGGCCATCCTGAGGACGCATTTCGAGGGAACGCCGTCGGACGTCTCGGAGGGGGCGTCGCCCCACTTCATGCCCACCCGTCCCATCTGCGCCTCCACGACGCTAGAGAGCAACGTGGTGCAGATACGGGAGCGGACCGAGATGACGCTGATCCGCCGGGCTTTGGGGCGTCCCTGCCTGTCGCCCTACATCCCATGGTACCTCGGCATCTCCTCGGTGCCCGAGGGATATGGGGCGTCCGACCCGGAGGCAGCTCTGGCGACGCACTTCTCCGTTCCGGCCTCGGACCTCGACTGCACGGGGGCAGCATGGTTCCGCCACACGGCCCTGCATGCCGCGGCCGACGCGCTTTATGGGGAGCGCGCCTCGGAGGTCCGGGAGGGGCTCCGGGAGTTCGAGGCCTCGCTCGAGGAGGAGCTTCGGCTCGTGGACCGCGAGGCCGAGGCCCGCTTCTGTTCCGATCCCGAATCGGCCCGCGCCATGTTGGACGAGGCCGTGAGCGGTTGGGCGGCGCGCGCCCTCTCCAGGCTGGACGAGCTGTACGCGGGGCTGGGCGTCCTGGAGGCCGAGCCCGTTGGCGAGATCGACGCGGACGATGCGGATGCGGCCTTCTCGTTCCTCCTGGATGGGGAAAGGGCCGGGATGGACGCGGCGGACGTCGCGCTCGACAAGACCTCCTGCGGACCGCATTTCCTCGTGGACTCGCGCCGCTCCGGGGCCGTCGGGGCGGCCGCGGACGGGGGAAATATCCGCCTGTCCTTCCGCGGCGGGGAATGGCTCCGGACGGCCGTTCCCTGTCTGACGGACCTGTGGATCGTCCTGGAGGACGTGTCCGGCCGGCGGCGCGTCGGGCGCGCGCTGGTCCGGGTCCGAAAAAGTCCGCCCCCGGCGGACGGCAGGACGAAACGGGAAAAATCGGCATGCGACGGCGCATAGTGGACTTCGGCCTCTCCGTCGGTACGATGCGTCCCGGCCCCCGCGATGCGCTGACGGACGTTCCGGGGGTCCGAGTCGGACACTGTACGCTGGACGATCCCCAAAAGGGGCTCCGCACGGGCGTGACCGTCGTCATTCCCGCTCCGGGCAGCCTGTTCCGGGAAAAGCTCGCCGCCGGAGCGGCGGTGTTCAACGGTTTTGGCAAGAGCATGGGGTTGATTCAGGTTCAGGAGAAGGGGACGCTGGAGACCCCCATCGTCCTCACGGGGGTCTCCAGCGCGGGGGCCCTTTACGACGCCCTGTTTCGGCGCTCCATGGACGAGCACTCCGAGATCTGCACGACGGACGGCAGCGTCAACCCCGTCGTGCTCGAGTGCAACGACTCCTATCTGAACGACGCCCGCCAGGCCAGGCTGGGCCGGGAGCACCTGGATGCGGCGTTCGGCGCGGCATGTTCGGATTTCGGCGAGGGGGCGGTCGGGGCCGGATGCGGCATGTCCTGCTTCAGTCTGAAGGGCGGGATCGGCAGCGCCTCGCGGGTCGTGGAGACCTGCGGGCGCGAGTTTACCCTGGGGGCCCTCGTCAACGCCAACTTCGGGAGGATGGAGGACCTGATCCTCGCCGGGCGCCCCATTGGTTCGGCCTTGAGGGCCCTGACCTCTGCAGAGTCCAACCGGGAGGGGGACAAGGGCTCGATCGTCATCGTCCTGGCCACGGACGCTCCCCTGGATTCCCGCCAGCTCGCGCGCCTGGCGCGCCGCAGCTTCATCGGGGTCGGACGGACGGGGTCCTTCGTCGGGGATGGGAGCGGCGACATCGCCCTGGCGGTCTCGACGGCCGTCCGCATCCCCCATAAAGCGCCCCGGGGAGGGATCGTCGAGGTCGGAGTCCTGCACGAGGAGCACATCGATCCCCTTTTCAAGGCCGCCGCGGAGGCCGTGGAGGAAAGCATCCTGAACGCCCTCGTCTCGGCAGAGCATATTGCCGTCGGCCGCAACGGACACTCGAGGCGCGGGCTGGCGGGCCTTCTGCCCGACCTCGGAGTCGGACGGAATTGAAAAAACACGGCGGATGACCAAAATGCGGCGTTTCATGACTGCGATACGGACGCGCCCCCACCTCAAATGGATTCTCCTCAGCACCATGGCCTTTGTCCTGGGCGTAACCCTTTATTATCGCTGCATGTGGCTCGGGAATCGCGAGGCCGTCCTGAGGTCCGTCGACGATCGGCTTTCTGCCGCCGCGGATCTGGTCCCCATGCTCCTGCCCGAGGATTTTCACGACAGGGCTCTTGGCCCCGCGTCCGTCTCTTTCGACGAGGAGCTCCTCAACCGGAGGCGGATCAACGAGTTCGTGGAGATCGAGGGCCTGCGCTACGCCCAGACCCTGGTCCGCTTCGAGGGAAAGTTTTATTTTTCCGCCCCGACCGTGAGCGCGAAGGAAGCGAAGGATCGGCGCTCCTGGTATTTCTACCCTTACGACGACGGCCCGGAGTTCCTGGAGCGGGTCTACGACACCGGACGGGCGGCCTTCCTGAGCTACCGGGACCGATGGGGAGGGTATCGTTCGCTGTGCAGGCGGTTTTTCAGTCCCGGGGGCATTCCGTACCTGGTCCTCGTGGACATGGCGGCGGAGTCCGTCGACGGCCTTCTGGCGCGCTCGCTTCCCCAAATGTTTCTTTCGGCGCTCGCCATCTTTCTGGTCGTCTCCCCTCTGGTTTGCGTTCTGCACATACTGGGCTTCAATCTCAGGGCGGCCAACACCAAGCTGGAGGAGGCGAACCGCAGCCTTTCGAAGCAGATCGCCGCGCAGAGGGACTGGCTGTTCGACGTCGAGTCCGCGGTCCGTGAGGAGCAGGACAAGCTGGAGCAGGTGCAGGAACTGCACCAGAACAGCCTGGCTGGATTCCTGACGTTCGACGGCGACGGGCGGATCACGGAGATCAATCAGACGGCCCTCGACATCCTGGGAGTGCCCCCCGAGCGAAAGGGGCAGATCAGCCTCGCCGAGTTCGGGGGCCCCTTCTTCTGGGACCGTCTCTCGCGGCAGATTCAGAACGCGGAAGTGCGGGACGAGGAGAGCTTTTCGGAGGAGATCGGCGTGCACAGGCTGGACGGAACGTCGGCGGTTCTGCTGATGCGCGTGGGGGTAGGCCCCAGGGAGTCCGACGACCCGCTCTATTACGCTTCCTTCGTGGATATCTCCGAGATGAAGAGCAATCAGGAGCAGCTGCGCTACCTGGCGTACCACGACGAGCTCTCGGGGCTTTTGAACCGTACGGGGCTGAGGAAGATCCTGCTGGACAAGGCGGATCTTTACGGCCGTTCGCCCAGCGTCTTCGTCCTCGCCGTCCGGGACTTCAAACGCATCAACGCGGTGCTCGGCGTCAGCACGGGGGACTCCGTCCTGAGGGAGCTGGCGCAGCGGCTCAGGGATATCCTGCACCCGGGGGAGGAACTGGCGCGGTTGGGCGGGATGGAGTTTGCGGTGGCCTCCTTCGGGATCGTCGCCCGCGAGGAATCGGAGGCCGCGGCTCGCCGCCTTCTGAGCGCCTTGGACGAGCCTTTTTTGGTCGAAGGCCGAAAATTCATGCTCTCGGGAAGCCTGGGGGTCATGATGGCCTCGGACAGCGGGACGGTCGACGAAACGATGTCCGGTGCGGCGCTCGCCGCGGCGGAATCCAAGCGGAGGGAGCGCGGCTGCATCCTCTTCTTCAGCGACAGGCTCAAGACGCGGAGCGTCAAGTCCATAGAGATGGAAAACGCCCTGCGGGAGGCCATCCTGCAGGAGAACTTCAGGGTCGTGTTCCAGCCCATCGTGGAGATACGGAGCCGGTGCATCCGCGGGGTCGAGGCCTTGGTGCGCTGGACCGGCGCCGACGGCAAGCCGGTCAGCCCCGAGGACTTCATCCCCATGGCCGAGGAAACGGGGATGATGCCGTCCCTTTCGGAGGTCCTCTTCAGGATGACGGCCGACGCTTTTCTCGCTCTCCGCCGGGCCGTGCCGGGGATCTATCTCAGCCTGAACGTCTCCGCCACACTCTTTCGGGACAGGATCGTCGAATCGATGCTGCAGGATATCGTCGAGGGACAGGGCATTCTGCCGTCGGAGGTCCTCCTGGAGATCACCGAGACGGCGCTCATCGCCAACATGGAGGACTGCCGCGATACCCTCGTCCGCCTGCACGGAAAAGGGTATACGATAGCCATCGACGATTTCGGGGCGGGGAACTCCTCCATATCCTACCTGCAGAACTTTCCCATCGGCAAGCTGAAGATCGACAAGTCTTTCGTCCAGCGCGTCGTGTCCCACGACGAGGACTGGACGCTCGTCCGCGCGATCCTGCGCATGAGCGAGGTGCTCCAGGTCGGCGTTATCGCGGAGGGCGTCGAGACGGAGGAGCAGGAGCGGCTCCTCGACGGGCTGAACTGCCCCCTGGGGCAGGGCTATCTCTACTACCGCCCGATGGATCTCGAGACCTGCCTGAGAACCCTGGAGCCGTCCGATACGGGAGGAACGAATGCCTAGAAAGAGACCCCGCCCGTTACCGCGGCGATTCTTCTCGAGCCCCCTGGCGTCGATGACGCCGAGGAAGCTGGTGTTTCTCCTCGTCCTGCTCCTCCTGGGGTTCCTTGCCCCGCACTGGGAGAGGCGCACGGGCGATTTTCTCGAGGGAGTCGTTACGAACGTCGTCGATGGGGATACCCTTGTGGTAAAGGTGGAGGGGGAGTCCCGCCGGGTGCGCCTGATAGGGGTCGATACGCCCGAGACGGTGCATCCCCGCAAGCCCGTTCAATACTATGGACGCGAGGCCAGCGCCTTCACGAAACAGGCGCTCTCGGGACGGCGCGTGTGGCTGGAGTACGACGTCGCCCCCCTGGACAGGTACCAGCGCCATCTTGCCTATGTCTGGGTGGAACGGCCCGCGCGGGACGAGGATGCCGTGAGGCGGGGGATGTTCAACGCCAGGCTGCTCCTCGAGGGGTATGGACGCGTCATGACCATCCAGCCCAACTCGCGCTATGCCGACCTGTTCGCCCGTCTCCAGGCCGAGGCGCGCAAGGCGGGACGCGGCCTGTGGGGGCGGAAACGCTGAGCCCCTTCCCCCGGCTGTTCCTGCAGGGGGAGTGGGCCGCTCAACGAGACATTCGGCGAAAACGGGTTTCACCCCCAGATGCAGGCCCGGTCTTGAAAAAGGGAGTTCCGTCATGGAAAAAGCACGAGCCATAGGCCCTATCGTTTTAAGCCCTGGATTTACGCCCCGGATGCAGCGGCAGGGGATAATTGGAGCGGAGGCTCGGGCTGTTTTGGAGGAGGTGCACCGATGATGGGGAGAGTACGTTGCGTCTTGATCGCGGGTCTGTTGATGTGGTCGGTCTTTCTGCCTTGCGGCGCCGGGGGTGGGGAGGCGAGGAGCGGGACGGGCTGGAACGACGGAGAGATGCCGCCGATCTTCAACCCCTATGTGGAGGACGAGGCGGAGGAGACGGACGAGATGCGGGTCGTCCTGTTCGAGGGAGTGTCCCGGGACATTCCCGCCTACGTCCTCGATGGCCTCCGCAGGCAGGGCGATTCCTTGGAGGTCGGCATCCGGTACTACTTCAAGAACAAAAGCTTCGAAACGCTTTTCACCCCCACGGGGCTTCTCTCCCTTTATTACGGGAAAGAAGCGGGAAATAAGACGGCGAAACCCGACCGGAAGGCGAAGGCCTGTGTATGCAACGATCTGCTCAACTTCTTCGAGCATTTCTCCCGTGCCCGCCAGCTCGACGCACTGCGCCTGGAGTACCTGCGCCGCATGGAGGAGCGCCGCCTCATGGCGGAGCTGGGTGCGGAGACGGAGAACGAGGAAAGCTGGGAGCAAAACCCCCGTTACAATGAGCTTCTCATCCGGCAAGGGAAGGTAGAAATAAAGGGCTATTATGACGAGAGGGGAGAAACGCTGCGTGAGTTGATGTGGATGCGAGCCGGAAGGGTCAAGTACTTTATAATTCATCTTGACGACATTATCGCCCAAGGCCCGACGGAGCGCGAGATACGGATGGCGAAAAGCCCCGAGGAGATCGTCCGGTTCGTCGCGGATTACTGGGAGATCCCCGAAGGGGCTTCGTGGGACGTCTGGCCGCAGTACGTACACGAAAAGGAACGGAGGATGCGGTCCATGGAGGGGGAGGCTCTGACCAGCCCGACGCACCTGCTGTTTCTCGTCGAGACCGGGGCGCTCCTCTGGCCCTTCGTGCCGGAGGAGGCGTATCGCTGCATGAGTCTGGCCTGGGTGCGCCAGTGCCAGGCGCATCGGGAGCTTTCGGCCCGCATCGTGGAGATTCTGCGCCGTTCCGGCCTCCGAAAGGAGTACGCCCGGGCCGTCAGAAAATGGGGAGGTATGGGAATCCATAACATCCCCCACCCTGCAAGCCGTCTTGGTGTTTTTGTCAACCCAAGCGAAGACTTTCAAGAGATCCTCGGTGAAATAATTAAGTTTCGATCTCAAGTCGATTTTTGAGCGGCAGGTCGACCTTCCCGCATCGCCTGCTGTTGCATTCGGTTGGATTCGGATTGTAAATCCAAGTCGATAAGCGGGGATCACGGCGTGTCATGAATGGACAAACTGCGGCCAACTCATACCGGCAGGGAAGACAAAACGCTTTCCTCCTTGTCTACGGGACAACGGCACCCGGGCGAAAGACGGCCTTGACGGATTTCCTTCACCGTGGTATTGTTGCACACAGTGTTATAGGGCAGTTATCGCCGTCCCGCTGTTTTTCGGAGGTTGTGCGTATGTTGTGTATTATGGGTGTGTCCCTTGTTCTTTCGGGTTCGTATTATTACTACGGAACCAGGCCCTTTGCGAGGAGGCTGGAGCCGTAGTTTGTAGCACGTGCGGGACGGGCATCCAGAAAAGGTTCGCAAAAGGGCTCTTTACCAGATTCAACGGTAAAGGGCCCTTTTTTATTTCAGATTTTACTTCACCTATCATGTCATGAAGGGAGTTTTCAAGTTGGACGGACAGGTAAAATTCTTTGGCGGCGCGGCGTTTCCCCTCGAGATGCACAAGGTGCGCATCGTCCAGAAGCTGACGCTGGTGTCGGTGGAGGAGCGGGTTGCGGCCATTCGGGAGGCGGGCAGCAACACGTTCCTGTTGAAGAACGACAAGGTTTTTCTGGACATGCTGACGGACAGCGGCGTCAACGCCATGAGCGACCGACAGCTGGCGGCGATGATGACGGCGGACGACAGCTACGCGGGGTCCATGAGCTTCGAGCGTCTGAGGACGGTGACGCAGGATATCTTCGGCAAGCCGTTCCTGCTCCCCGTCCATCAGGGACGGGCGGCGGAGAACATCCTGGCCAGCGCCCTCGTCGGGAAGGGCGGCGTCGTTCCGATGAACTACCACTTCACGACCACCCGCGCCCATATCGAGCGTAACGGCGGGAGCGTCGTCGAGCTGTTTCTCCCCGAGGCGCTGAACCTGGACAGCACCGACCCCTTCAAGGGCAACATGGACACGGCCGCCCTCGACGCGCTGCTGAAACGCGAGGCGGGCAACGTCCCGTTCGTGCGCATGGAGGCGGGGACGAACCTGATCGGCGGCCAGCCCTGGTCGCTGGAGAACCTGGAGAGGACCTCGGAGATCTGCCGCCGGCATGGGGCCCCGCTGGTCCTGGACGCCTCGCTTCTGGCCGACAACCTCTATTTCATCAAGACGCGCGAGGCGGCCCAGCGCGGAGCCACGATCCGCGAGATCACGCGCCGCATCGCGGATCTCTGCGACATCGTGTACTTCTCGGCCCGCAAGCTGGGGTGCGCTCGCGGCGGGGCGATCCTGACGGCCGACCGGGCACTGTTCGAACGCATGCAGCCGCTGATCCCCCTCTTCGAGGGATTCCTGACCTACGGGGGCATGTCGGTGCGGGAGATCGAGGCGATGGCGGTGGGGCTGGAGGAGACGATGGACTTCGACATGATCCGCCACGGGCCGGAGTTCATCTCCTTCATGGCCGACGAGCTCGACGCACGGGGTGTCCCCGTGGTGAAACCTGCCGGTGGATTGGGTTGCCACCTGAACGCGCGTGCGTTCCTGCCCCACGTGCCCCAGAATCGGTACACGGCGGGCGCCCTGGCTGCCGCGGTCTTCATCGCGGGCGGGGTGAGGGGCATGGAGCGGGGGACGCTGTCGGAGGAGCGCAACGAGGACGGAAGCGAACGTCTGGCCGATGCGGAACTGCTGCGGCTCGCCCTGCCGCGGAGGGTCTTCACGATGTCCCAGGTGAAGTACGCCGTCGACCGCATCCATTGGCTCTTCGAGAACCGAAATCTGGTCGGCGGACTCGAGTGGACGGAGGAGCCCAAAATCTTGCGCTTCTTCAGCGGAAGACTGAAGGCGGTAGGGGACTGGCAGGATCGGCTGGCGGCGAAGTTCAGGGAGGACTTCGGCGACAGCCTGTAAGGTTCCGGGTGCGAGGGAGGCCGCAAGGGTCTCCCTCGTACCCGGTTACGTGGCGGCGCCCCGGTTCTTCAGCAGTTCGACGATCGCCGTCCTGGCCTCGGGATCCTCGTTCTCCTCCGTCATCATCAAGGCCGTTCGGCCGTCCTCGCCTTCTGCGTTGGGGTCCGCTCCGGCCCTCAGCGCCGTCCAGCCACGCTCGTCCTTTTCATCGACGTCTGCACCGGCCTTCAGCAATATCGACACGATATCCGGATTGTTGTTTGCCGCCGTCGCCAGCAACGCAGTCCAGCCGTCATTGTCCTTTGCGTTGACGTCCGCTCCGGCCCTCACCAGCGTCGATACGACCTCAGGATTCGGATTTTCGAGCGCTGCCGCCAACAAGGCCGTACAGTCGTTTTCGTCTTTTGCGTCGACGTCGGCCCCGGCATTCAACAGAGCCGATACGACAGCAGGATTCGAGTTATAGGCCGCCGCGCCCATCAGCGCCGTTTGTCCTTCCTTATCCCTCTCATTGACGTCCAGCCCGGCCTTAAGCAGCATCGCCGTGACGTCCCGGTTCGGGTTGGAGGCAGCCCACCTCAATGCCGTCCAGCCGTCCTCGTTCCTTGCGCCAAGGTCCGCTCCGGCCCTCAGCAGGGTCGAAATGACAGCGGGATTGGAATTATGGGCTGCCGCCCACATCAGAGCCGTGGAGTTGTCCTCGCTTTTTGCGTCGACGTTCGCACCGGCCTCCAGAAACGCCGTCACGACAGCCGGGTTCGAATTGTAGGTTGCCGCCCACATCAACGCGGTCAGTCCGCCCTTATCCTTCGCGTCGACGTTCGCGCCTGCCCCGGCCAGCAGCATCACGGCGTCCGGATTGGAGTTGTACTGCGCCGCCGCCATCAACGCCGTATACCCCTCATTGGTCCCCGCATTGACGTCCGCCCCCGACTTCAGCAATGTCGACAAGCTCTCCGGATTGGGGTTGCGGGCCGCATACATCAATGCCGTCAATCCATCCTCGGTCCTTGCGTCGACATCCGCCCCGGCCTCCAAGAGCGCCAGGACGATCCCCGGCTCGGGATTGTTCGCCGCCCACATCAGCGCCGTCGTGCCCCTATTGCTCGTCGTTCCGGCTCCGAATTTAAGCAGCGCCGGCACGACCTCAGGGTTCGAACTGTAGCGTGCCGCGGACATCAGGGCCGTAACGCCCTCGTTCGTCTTTACGTTGACGTCCGCGCCGGACTCCAACAGCAGCACCGCGACATCCGGGTTCGGATTCAACGCCGCCGCATACATCAGCGGCGTCCGCCCGTTCTTATCCTTCGCGTCGACATCCGCCCCGACCTCGAGCAACACCGACACGACCTCAGGGTTCGGGTTATGCGCCGCATACATCAATGCCGTCCAGCCGTCCTCATCCTTCGCATTGACGTCCGCCCCGAAACTGAGGTCTTCCCTAACCGCTTTTGGGGTCCCCGTCCTGCAGCGCGCGAAAAACGCCATGGTCGCGCCCCCAAACAGAAGTGCCCTCGTCCTCCTCCAAATTCCTCCAAGCATCTCCATCCCTCCACTTGAAAAAGGAATTACCTCGCTGCGCCCGCGCTCGTCAGCAGCCTGACAATTGCCGTCCTGGCCTCGAGATCCTTATTCCTCTTCGCCGCCGCCAGCACCGTCTGCCCGTTCCGGTCCTCCGCATTGACGTTCGCCCCCGCTTCCAGCAGCACCGATACGACCTTTGGATTCTTGTTGTTCCCTGCGGCCTGCATCAGCGCCGTATGTCCGTTCTCGTCCTTTGCGTTGACGTCCATCCCCGCCTTCAACAGCATCGACACGACGACCGGATTCGAGTTGTGCTGAGCGGCCGTCATCAGCAGCGTCCAACCGTCCTCTCGCTCCAATTTGACGCCCTTCCCGGCCTTCAGCAGCATAGCCACGACATCCGGGGCGGGGTTCACCCCCGCCGCGTAGTCCAGCGCCGTCATTTTGCTCTTGTCCTTTACGCCAGCGTCCGCTCCCGCCTCCAACAGCAAGGCCACGACATCCGGATTGGGATTCTTCGCTGCCGCCCACATCAACGCCGTACGGTCCTCCTCGTCTTTCGCCTCGATATCCGCACCGGCCTCCAAGAGCACGGACACAGCCTTTGGGTTTTCATTCTTCGCCGCAGCGCGCAACAGCGCCGTACAGCCCCCTTCGTCCTTTGCCTCGACATTCGCCCCGGACCTCGACAGCAGCGCTGCGACGTCCGGGTTGGAATTTTTGGCCGCCGCCACTATCAACGCCGAGTCCCCGTTGTCCGCCCTCGCGTCGACATCCGCTCCCGCCTCCAGCAGTACCGACAGGATATCCGGGGACGGATTGTTCTCCGCCGCCGCTATCAGCGCCGTTGCGCCGTCGTTCGCTCTCGCGTTGACATCCGCCCCGGCCTTCAGCAGGGCCACGACAACATCCGGGTTCGAGTTGTAGGCTGCCGCCCACATCAGCGCCGTTATTCCGCTGTCGTCCTTTGCATCAACCTCGGAACCGGCATTCAGCAGTTCCAAGGTCACAGCCGGGTCCGGGTTTTTCATGGCCGCCATGATCAGGGCCGTCTGTCCGTCCTTCTCCCTCGCCCCAACATTCGCCCCCGCCTTCAGCAACGCGGATACGACGGCCGGATTCGAGTTGTAGGCCGCCCACATCAACGCCGTGTGTCCGACCCTGTCCTGCGTGTCGACATCCGCCCCGGCCTCCAGCAACACCGCCATGACCTCCGACTTCGAGTCATGGGCTGCCCACATCAGCGCCGTACTTCCTTCCTTGTTCTTTGCGTCGATGTCCGCCCCGGCATTCAGCAGCGCCGATACAACTCTCGGCTCGGGGTTCTCCTCAATGGCCACCATCAAGGCCGTAACGCTGTCCTCACACCTCGCATCGACATTTGCCCCGGCCTCGAGCAACACTTCCACGACCTCCGGGTTCAAGTTGCAGGCCGCCCACATCAGCGCCGTTATGCCGCGTTTGTCCCTTGCATTGACGTCCGCCCCGGACCGGATGGCCGCCGCGACGGCTTCGGGCGTTCCCGCCCTGCACAGCTTGATGAACGCCGCGGCCGCTCCCTCGGTCAGGAACCCCTTCACCCACCCTCTCAGCGCAGCGCCCATTTTACGGAAAAAATCCCCAAGCATCTCCATCATCGTCCCTTTTCATCCTTACTCCCATAAAACGGCTGCTCTCCCGCCTCCGCTCTCTTCAACAGTTTGACGATCGCTTTTCTGGCCCGGGGATTTCCATTTTCCCTTGCTTCCATCAGTGCCGTCCGTCCCGACCTGTTCCTTTCGTGAACATTCGCCCCGGCCTCCAGAAGTGTGGCTGTGACATCCGGATTCGAATTATGGGCCGCCGCCATCAATGCCGTCCAGCCGGCGTCATTTTCCTCCTGAATGTCCGCCCCGGCCTCCAGTAATGCCGACACGACGCCCGGCTCAGGATTCTTTGCCGCCGCGGCCATCAACACCGTCCAGCCATCTTTATCCTTTGCGTTGACATCCGCTCCGGCTTTCAACAGTACCGATACGACCTCCGGGTTAGGATTCTCCGCCGCTGCATATATCAACGCCGTGCAGCCGTTTTCATCCTTTGCGCCGAGGTCCGCTCCGGCATGAATCAGCATCGACACGATCTCAGGATTCGAGTCATGAACCACTGCCATCAGTACCGTCATTCCGGCCTCATTTCTTGCATTGACGTCTGCACCATGCCCGATCAGCGACGCCACAAACTCGGAGTTCGGCGTTTTGAGCTCCGATACCAACATCAGTATCGTCCAGCCGTCCTCATTTCTTGCATTGACATCCGCACCAGCCTTCACCAACGTCGATGCGACCTCCGGATTCGGGTTTTCGAGCGCTGCCGCCATCAACGCCGTGACTCCATTGCTTATCTTTGTGTCAACATCCGCGCCGGACCTCACCAGCGTCGATGCGACCTCCGGATTCGGATTTTCGAGCGCTGCCGCCATCAACGCCGTGACTCCATTGTTCGTCTTTGCGTCAACATCCGCGCCGGCCTTCACCAGCACCGATACGACCTCCGGATTCGAGTTGTATAATGCCGCCTTTATCAGTGGCGTCTGCCCCTGCTTATTCTTCGCCTCGACCTTGGAGCCGGCGTTCAGCAGCGCCGACAGTACCTCGGGATTGGGGTTATCGGCTGCCGCAGCCATAAGAGCTGTAGAACCATCCTTATTCCTTTCATCGACGTCCGCTCCTGCATCCAAGAGCGCTGCGGCGACCTTCGGGTTGGGATTCATCGCCGCCGCATACATCAATGCCGTTCGACCCTTTTTGTCCTTCGCGTCGACGTTTGCGCCGGCCCTCAGCAGAGCCGATACAACATCCGGTTCGGGATTGTTCGCCGCACCCATCAGCGCCGTCCAGCCCTTCCTGTCCTTCGCATTGACATCCGATCCTGCCGTCAACAGCAGCAGCACGACCTCAGGGTTGGGATTCAACACCGCCGCATACATCAATGCCGTGTCGCCGTTGTCCGTCACTGCTCCGGCATCCGCTCCGGCATCCAGTAATGCCGACACGACGCTCGGCTCAGGATTCTTCGCCGCCGCGGCCATCAGGGGAGTCCGGCCCCTCTTGTCCTTTATGCCGACATCGGCTCCCGCCTTCAGGAGATGTATCACAATGTCCGGGTTGGAATTGTTCCCTGCCGCCATCAACGCCGTTCGGCCCTTCTTGTCCCTTGCGCCGAGGTCCGCCCCGGCCCTCAGCAGCGCCGACAGTACCCCGGGATCGGGGTTGTTGGCCGCTGCTGCCATAAGGACTGTGCAGCCATCCCTATTCCTTGCTTCGACATCTGCTCCTGCCTCCAGCAGTACTGCGACGACCTCCGGGTTCGGATTCTCCGCCGCCGCATACATCAATGCCGTTCGCTCCTTTTCGCCCCTTGCGTTGACGTCCGCTCCAGACCGGAGGGCCGCCGCGACGGCTTCGGGCGTTCCCGTCCTGCACAGTTCGATGAACGTCGTGCCGGTTGCAGCCGCTGCCGAAGCCGCCTCCGCGAACAGCGGCGTCCCTGAAATTCTTTTCGGTACACTGCCGATTCCCCCAAAGATTCCATGCACCTTCACAACCGCCTTTCCAAAATCGTCTTGAATGGATTTCGCCGCTGAGTCCGCCGAACCTGCGATGATGATAATTGGAAGTTCGTGTAGGCAAAACAATTATGGCTCCTCGCCATTTTAAGTGGGTAAGTCAATCTGTAGCTTACCCGCGATGA